>JAFASB010000048.1 GCA_019244985.1 Acidimicrobiia bacterium
GACGTGGCCGTCGTCGACGGTCATCATCAGGCCCGCGTAGCCGACCACGACGCCGTCGACGCGGGCCACGTAGTACACGCGCGTGCTGCGCAGCGCGAGCTCGCTCATGAACAGGCTGAGCGACCACGGCCGCGGGTACACCTGCACCTCGATGCGCATCACCGACCGCAGATGGCGGCGGCGCATGGGCACCAGCTGCACGTCGAGGTCGAACGAGCGGTCTTCGTCGCGAACTGCCATCTACCCCGCCTTCCTCTGGCGGTCGCGCGTCTCCCAATTGATCTCGGCGTCGGCCTTGCGCAGGTACAAGGGCTTCAGCTCCCAGGGCGGCACGAACTCCTCGCGCAGCGCCTTCGGATGGGCCAGCTCGACGAGGGCGGCAGCCGACGGGTACGCGTCGCCCAGATCGCCGAACTCGGTGCGCGCCACCTCTGAGAACACGCTCGGGTAGCGGAGGGCACCGTCGCCGACGACGAGGCACTCCTCCCCGGACGCCAGCAGCTCCCACGCCAGGTCCTCGGGCTTGCCGAGCGTGTACTCCGACAAGCGCTGGGCCCCGCCGGGCACGTGGCGATAGAAGGCGTAGAACACCTCGCCGCGCCGGGCGTCGAGCACGGCGACGATCAGGCGGGTGGTGTACCGGACGCGGAACGCCAGCAGGTCGAGGCTCGACACGCCGATCATCGGGATGCGCAGCGTCTGGGCCAGGGCCTTGGCGGTGGCGATGCCGACGCGCAGACCGGTGAACAGTCCCGGGCCGACGTCGACGGCGATGGCGCCCAGCTCGTCGAACTCGACGAGGGCGTGCTTGCGGACGAAGTCGATCGCCGGGGCGAGTGTCTCGGCGTGGCGCTGGCCGCGCGCCGAATGGAACGACGCCAGCACGCCTTCGTGGCCGCCGATGGCGCACCCCACTTGGGTCGTCGCGCTCTCGATGCCGAGGATCAGCACTATGCCCCCGCCAGCCAGCGGTCGAGGGCACCGCGCAGCGCGTCGTCCCGTGCCGCCCACGTCGACCCCGTGGCTCGCAACTGAACGACGCGAGCGTCGTCGTCGTCACCCAACTCGAGCCGCACCTCGAGGAACTCGGGCGGCAGAGCGGGAATCACGGCGTCGCCCCACTCGATGAGCGTGACGCCGTCGTGGTCGAGGAGCTCGCCCAGGCCGAGGTCGAGCAGCTCCTGGAGATGCTCCAGTCGGTAGGCGTCGACGTGCACGATCGGGAAGGCGCCGTCGTAGGTGTGCACGAGCACGAACGTGGGGCTGGTGATCGCCTCTTGGACCTTGAGCGCCTTGCCGAAACCCTGCACGAACGTCGTCTTCCCGGCACCGAGGTCCCCCGCCAGCAGGATGAGGTCACCGGGTCGTGCGATCGCGGCCAGCTCGGCCGCCATCGCGCGTGTGTCGTCAGCCGACTTGGTGCGGGCGGTCAGCACTTGGCGAGCTCTTGCTTGGCGCGCACTAGGTCGGCACGCATCTTGGAGATCACGTCGCCACCGCCACCTTGGAGAGCTGCCGACGGATGGAACGTCGGCACCAGCGTGGCGTCGCCGTAGTCGTAGGTCTGGCCGCGCATCTTGGTGATGCCCTGTGTGGTGTTCAACAGAAGCTTCGTCGCGAAGTTCCCGAGGGTGACGATCACCTTGGGCTTGATGGCCTCGACCTGCGCCTCCAGGTACGGCCGGCACTGCTCGATCTCCTCGGGCTTGGGATCGCGATTGCCGGGAGGCCGGCATTTGACCACATTGCCGATGTAGAAGCTGTCGCGGCTCAGACCCATCTCCTCGAGCACCAGCTGATCGAGGAGCTTCCCGGATCGGCCCACGAACGGCTCGCCCTTGAGGTCCTCCTCACGCCCAGGCCCCTCGCCGACGAACATCAGATCAGCGTTCGGGTTCCCGACGCCGAAGACGACCTGGGTGCGGCCTTCCGCCAGCGGGCAGCGCACACATTCCCGCGCCTCGGCCTCGATGTCGAGGAGGGTCGGCACCGCTCAATCGTACCCCTGCATTACTGCGATACGGCCGCCCGAACAGCAGCGACGACCGCCCATGCGCCGAGAGATCGCACGGTGTCGACCGTCGCCGCTACGGCTCCGGTGGATGCCGCCACCATGGCGTCGCCGTCGTAGGTCGTGTGGGCAGGCGCCAGCACCCGGGCCAGTCCGTCGTGGGCCCCCTGGGCAACCCAGAGACATTGGGCCTTGTCGAGCGCGGCATTCGTGGCGACCAGACCGATCGTCGTATTTCCGGCGAACGCGGGCGTCGGCTCGGGCACGACTGCCGCCATCGCCTCCTCGCCCTGCTGCAGCACCGACCCGTAGGCGTTGACCGCGACGAGGGCGCCGACGATGAGGTCGGCGAAGGCGATCGACGCGGACCCCACGCCGCCCGGACGAGCGGTCTCCGGGCGCCACATGCCGACGGTTGCGCCCGCGCCGGCACCGACCGAACCGAGCTCGAACAGCCCATCGGTCGCCGCCTCGCATGCCGCGTAGCCCTCGTCCGGTCCCGGCCGCACTGACCCGTCGCCGACCATCAGGTCGAACAAGCTGGCGCCAACGACGATGGGGACCGGCCCGAAGGCCGTGGGGTGGCCCATCCCGCGCTCCTCGCAGAACCGCATCACGCCGTCGGCCGCGGCCAGGCCGAACGCCGAGCCGCCGCTCAGGACGACGGCGTCGATGTGCGCCACCCGCCGTTCCGGCGACAGCAGGTCCCACTCGCGAGTCGCAGGCGCGCCGCCGCGCACCTCGCCGGACGCGAGCGTGTTCGCCGGGAGCAGGGCGACGGTGCAGCCGGTCTTGGCGACCGGATCGGTCCAGTGCCCGACGCGCACGCCGGGCACATCGGTGATCACGCCCGACAGCTAAGCCGAGAAGCTCACCTTCGACCAGGTGACCCCACCGTCGGTCGTCCGATAGAGCGTCCCCCCGCCGGACGGACCCGGTGAGCCGCCTTGCTGCACCGCCGCGGCTTCGTAAGGACCAAAGATCACGACGCCGGTGCTCTGGTTCTCGAACCCGAGGTCGCCCCAGTACACCCCGCCCGTGTTGTCCAGGTGCAGCGTTTCGCGCCAGTGCTGTGCTCCGTCGGTCGTCACGAGCAAGCCGGCGCCCGCCGCGTTGCTCGTGGCGATCGCGGCGTGCCCACCACTGGCGTCAGAGACGCCAGTTGTGGTCCACCCCGCACCCTGCCCGGGATCGGGAAGCTTCGTCCACGTATCGCCACCATTTGTGCTCCCGTACAGCGTCCGGCTGCCGAACGACCCCGACATCTCACCTTGGCCACACAGGATCAGGAGGTTGGCTGCGCTCGACGGCGCCATGCTCAAGCATGTGGGGTCAGGGACTGCTCGTGTCGTGAACCGCTGGCCATCGAACCGCGCCAGCTGGACGCCGGTGGCTCCTGGGCCGATTTCGAGCGTCGTGTACACCGTCCGTCCACCGACGGCGAGGGAGTTGACGCCGTTCGGTCCAAAGTCATGCACGACGACGAAGTCGTCGCCGTGGGGGTCGCCGCGAACAAGCCGACCATGGCCATCGCTTCCGCCAACGGACACCGCACCTTCGACGATGGCGTACACGCCGTCCGGAGTCACTTCGAGGTGCGAGACGAACGCCGGCGAGATGCCCGCGACGCTCTCGACTTGACGCCAGTGGGCTCCGCCGTCGTGCGTCGTCCACAGACCGGGGTTGAAGGCGAACCCATTCCGGGTGTCCGCGAAGCGCAGACTCGTCGCTGCCAACGAGCCATTTGGCGAGCTCAACGGCACCTTTGGCGCCGGGATCCCGCGCCACGTCCGACCGCCGTCGGTTGTCCGGAGGATCGACGTGCACGGCGGCGACGCGCACGGGGCTGAGCCCAGGACCCATCCCGTTAACGGGGACACGAACGAGACACTGGTGGCGAGGAAGCCGGGCGGCACCGGGCCGCCGGGAGGGCCGCGGAAGACAGTCGGAGGCGAGCCAGTCGGTTTGGCCGCCGCTGGTGCCTGCGTGGCGTCGGGCTCGGGTTGGGGGACGGTCGTCACCGGCGGCACGTTGACGACCCGTTGGGAGTGGTGCTCGCCGCCCCGCAGCGCGAGGGGTACGGCAACCGCTGCGATCACGGCGGCTGCCACAACCGGCAGCGCGACACGCCGGATCCGACGAGTGCGTTGCCGGTGGGCGACCTTGTCCTCGATCTCAGCGAGACCGCCGAGCGGGGTGTAGCTGTCGGCCGTGTTCCGCAGCAGATCGGTGAGCCGGTCCTCGGCCTTCATCGCAACATCTCCATCCGCTCGGCCAGCGTCGTCATTGCTCGGTGCATGTGGGTCTTCACGGACCCGGTCGTGATCCCCAGCGCATTGGCGATCTCCGCTTCGCTCATGTCCGCGTAATAACGGAGGACGATCGCCTCGCGCTGACGGCGCGGCAGCCGCGCGAGCTCATCCCTGACCGCGATCTGCGTCGGCACCGCCTCGGGACCCAACCCGGGATCCACGAGGGAAACAGTCTGAGCGGCGCGGTGGCGTCGAGCGAGGACGGCGCGGCGAATGCGCGACCGCGACAGGTTGATGACTGTGGCCCGCAGGTACGGCCGTGGCTCACGCACGCCCCTGGCGTCGACCAGTCTGGCGAATGCGTCCTGGGCGATCTCCTCTCCCATGGAGAAGTCACCCACCAGCAGCCCGGCCAGGCGAACCATGCCGTCGTAGTGGGCGCGATACAGCGCGTCGAGACCGGTGCCCTCGACGCTGGTGTCGAGGTCGCGGTCCCGCAATGAACTCACATCTCTCAGTCGCTCAGATGCGGCAGATGGTTGACGCGTCAGCCCACATAGACCCGCGGGACGCGGGGGCCCACGCCGCAGACAACCTCGTAGGCGATGGTGTCGAGGCGGTCCGCCCAATCTTGGGCGGTGATCTGGTCCGCGCCCTGAGGACCTATGAGGACGACCTCGTCGCCGGGCGCAACGTCGGCGTCGGGGCCGCAGTCGACCATGATCTGGTCCATCGTGACCGTGCCCGCGATCGGGCGCCGGTTCCCGCCGATCAGCACCTCGCCACCGACGAACGACAGCCGGCGGGGGACGCCGTCGGCATAACCGATGGGCACCGTCGCGACGACCGCGTGGTCGTCGACCTGGTAGCGCAGCCCGTAGGAGATGCGGTCGCCGGGCGGCACCTCCTTGACGAACGACACTCGCGCCTTCAACGACATCGCCGGGCGCAGGTCGACGCGGCCGGCCAGCGCGGGGTCGGGGTCGATGCCATAGATCGCGATGCCGCAGCGGGCGAAGTTGTACCTGCTCGCGGGGTGGGCGATCAGGCCCGCAGAGTTGGCGGCGTGCACGAGATCGGGCAGGATGCCGCGCCGCTGCAGCGTGAGGCGCACGCGCTCGAAGCGTTCGAGCTGCTGGGCGGTGAAGTCGTTGT
>JAFASB010000055.1 GCA_019244985.1 Acidimicrobiia bacterium
GAGGGTAAGATCCCACCCGAGGCCGACATCACGTCGCCGCGCTGGTGGCAGCCGCTGCCGACGTCGGGGAGCATGGACGTCGTCGGGAGCGTGGCCGCGCCGCGGGCCTCGTCCTACACCTACGAGATCCAGTTCGCGCCGGGTGTCCAGCCACCGCGCTGGCCACTCGGTGACGCGTGGACGACGGTCGCCACCGGTTCTGGCACCACACCGAAGAAGGGCGTGCTCGCAACCCTCAATCTCGATCAGGTGCACAAGGCAATCGCCTCGGCCCCGCCCGTGTACACGCCGCTCGACGATCCGACCTCGCGCGACCTTCCCGAGAAGGACGCCTTCCGCGTCCGCGTCGTCGTCCACGCCGAGGGCGACACGACGACACCTTGGAAGACCGCCATCGAGCAGCGCCAGTACTTCTCGCACAGCGACCCCGACCTGGTCGGCGGCTTTCCCAAGTTCCTGAATGCCGACGGCGCCAGCTCCCCCGCCTTCGCCGATATCGACGGTGACAGCCGGAACGAGCTGATCGTCGCCGACGGCAACGGCTTCGTCCACGCCTTCAAGCAGGACGGCAGCGAGGCCAAGGGCTTCCCCGTCCACACCAACAAGCTCAACCTCAATTCGACGCAGACCGGTGGTCACACGGTGTACGGACCGGTGCTCCTCGGCTCGCCGACGGTCGCCGACCTCGACGGCGACGGGTGGCCCGAGATCTCGGTGGCCGACACCGAGGGCTACCTCTATGTCTGGGAGCACGACGGCCAGCTGCGCAAGGGCTTCCCGGTGCAGGTGAACCGCGCCTACTCCGAGTCCTCGACCTGTCAGAGCTGGTCGGGGATCACATCCCCGGGCGGGTTGCCCGACGGGTCGCCAGAACCCTCGAGCTGCGTGCACCCGGTGCGCGACCACGTGAACACGGTCGACCACGCCTTCACGGCCAACCCGTCGGCCGGCAATCTCGATCCGTCGTACCCGGGGACGGAGCTCGTCGCCGGTGCGAACGACGGCCACATCTACGCGTGGCACGCCGACGGCACACCGGTCCCCGGTTGGCCGGTCATGCTGCGTGACCCCTCGAAGGTTGCCAGCGTCGACCCCGTGACGAACTTCGTCACGTTCAAGTCGGGCGCCAATCCGAAGTACGGCCGCCAAGTGGTGACGACGCCGACGCTCGCCGACATCAACGGTGACGGGATCCCCGAGGTCATCTCCAACGTCGACGAGGAGTACACGGAGACGCCGAACGTCTCCGCGGCCCGCAACCCAACGTTTGACGCCGTGGCAACGTTGCTCGGCGGCAACACGCGCGTGTACGCGCTGTACCACGACGGCACCAACCATCCCGGCGCCGCCAAGGTCGCCAACCTCGGCGACAACGCCTACGTCAAGGGGTGGCCGGTCTCGATCGCCATGCTCGAGACCGAGCTGTTGCCCGACGTGGGCTCGGGCTCCGACGCGCCGCCGGTCGTTGCCGACGTCGACGGCGACGGCGTGCCTGAGATCGTGACCGCTTCGATTGGCAGCCCCCCGTACGTGCTGAAGCCCGACGGCACGAGCAAGTACGGCAAGGGTCCCGACGGCAAGTACATCGTCGCCGCCTCCGAGGGCGCCGAGTTCAAGAATCCAACGGCGACCGACACGCCCTCGGTGGCGGCCATCGGCGGTGTGGCGCTGGGACACCTGGGTGGTTCCGGCTCCCCGATGTCCATGGCGATGGGTGCCGCGGGGTTGAAGCGGGTCCTCGACATCGTGCTCCCCGAGCAACAGCTCGGCGCCGAGGATCACGTGGACGCCTGGAACGCACTCACGGGCACGTTCGACCCCGGCTTCCCGGCGCAGATGAACGACCTCCAGTTCTTCACGACGCCGGCCATCGCCGACATCAACGGTGACGGACGCGCCGAGGTGCTGCAGTCCTCTGCGATGTACGACCTGCGCGCTTACGGCCTCGGTGGCATTGCGCCGCCCGGGTGGCCGAAGTTCACCGCCGGCTGGTCAGTCGTGACGCCGGCCGTCGGCGACTTCGACAACGACGGCAAGGTCGAGGTCGCGCTCACCACAAGGGACGGCGAACTGTTCGTATGGCACACCCAAGGTGCCGCCTGCCAGACGCCCGAGTGGCCGAAGTATCAGCACGACCTCCACAACAGCGGCGACGCCCGCACCGACGCCACGCCGCCCGGCGTCCTGAAGGACGTGCGGCTCGACGGGTCGACGCTGGCGTTCGAGACATCCGGTGGCGACGGGCCGTGCGGCCAGGCGGCGTCGTTCCGCGTGGTCGTCGACGGCCACCAGCTCGCGGTCGACGACTCCCCCGCCCCGCCCTACACGCAGCAGTCGCTCGAGCTCGGCGACCTCGGCCCCGGGCGCCACACGGTGACGGTCCAAGCCGTCGACGACGCGGGCAATGCCGGGATCCCCGTCACCGTGCGGTCCTAGCCCCTCCGCCCTCGCAAGCCAGCGTCGTTTTAACTACCTGCAAGTGCCGACGATGCACCGCGCCAGGCCCGGAACGCGGACCTGGCCGTCCTTCTCGAACGCGCCCACCTTCGCGATGGCGTTTGCCCGAATGCGTTCACGAGCCTCAGCGTCGACCTGTTTGAGCGCCGCCACCGCCAGCGAGACGTGCTCGCTCATCACTTCCCAGTACTCCGCGGGCGAGCGCGTGACCAGCTCGACGCCGACGTCCCACTCGACGACGTCGCGAAATCCCGCGCCCTCGTAGAGCGCTCGCACATAACCCGGACCGGCGCAGCGATACATGTTCGGCCCGTCCGGGTCGGGCGCCGGCAGGTCCACTTCGCTCGAGATCGCCTGCATGGTGATCGTCGTCCAGGGATTCTCGTCGGGCTTGATCCAGACCGACGATGCCAGGCGCCCACCCGTCTTGAGGACGCGTGCGAACTCGGCGGTCGCCTTGGTGACGTCGGGAAAGAACATGTATCCGAAGCGCACAGACACGCTGTCGAATGTCGCGTCGTCGAACGGCAGATCGTCGGCGCTGCACACCTGCGTCTCGACGTTGAGGAGTCCGTCCGCCTTGGCCCGTCGTGCCGCGATGTCCAGCATCTCAGGCACGAGATCGGTCAGCACGACGCGTCCATTTGGCGTTTGTTTGGCGATCGTCAACCCCGGCTCGCCCGTGCCCGACGCGATGTCGAGGTGGTGCTGATCGTCGGTCATGTCGAGTCGGTCGATCATCTCCGCGCCGACCGGTCCCAGCTGAGCCACGATGACGGCGTCCCACTTCTCCCAGCCCGCGGATAGCCCGGCCCACGTCGCCCGCTGGGCATCCCGGATCTCATCGGCGCTCGGCATCCACCCACCCGTGCTCGATCGTCATCAGGCGCTGTCGAACAACTGCGGCTGCGTGGTGCCGCCGTCGGGCGGGGGCGAGACGGCGCGTCCGACCACCTCGATGACAGCGACGGCCAGGAGCAACAGGACCGTGACCGTGATGACGCCCTTCGGGCCCGGGTGCTTCAGCACGACCAGCGCAAGGGCGCCCACGACGGCGACGGCATAGCGGAGGGCCCGCTTGTGGGCCGCGACCCAAATGCCGGTCGCGCCGAACTCCCAGTCCTCGTGCGCCGCAACACCGGTGAGAAGGCGCCCGCACGTCGTGCGCAGCCGGACCGCAGTACGGTGCGCGCTCGTCACCCACACGCCTGCGGCGACGACCAGCCCCGCCGTGGCCCCTGCGCGCAGCCCGGTGCGCAGGAACCGGACCACGGTGTCGAAGAACGCACCGGCGGCAGCGTGGGGAACGTCCGGTCCGGCAACCGAGTCGATGAACACCGCTCGTCCCGCGTACAGCAACGCCAGCATGACGACCATGGCGAACGCGACGCCAAGCCCACCGCGCAGCAGCGTGCGCCTGCGGTCGTCGGACAGGGCGACAGCGAGTACGAACGCTGCGATGACGCCGACCGGGAGAATGACCGCCGCCGCCTCGAGATAGCGGACCCAGTCCGACGCCCTGGCCAGGTCCTTGGACTGCAGGAGCTCGAACGTGCTGTTGACCTTCAGACCGTCGAAGAGGTTGACGCCGTTGGCGTGCAGCTCAGCCTGGACGCGCGCCACGAGGGCGCCGAGGTCGAGCACGACTCGGCCGTCCTTGGACGTGACGATGCCTCCGGACTTCCCCTTCACGATGGCGACGACCTGGCTGTGGGCGACCCGGTTCGCGTCCTTCCACAGCTTGTTGAACTGAGGGGACTCGAACACCCGCTCTGCGGTCTGCTGGGTGAACGTCCGCAGGCCGCTGGTCAGGGGACCGGCCAGGAACTGGCCTTGGGGAGGCAGGGCCTGCTGTGCGATCGCGCGCACGTCGACGCTGGCGAACAGCTCGTTGGCGACCTTCGCGGCCACCGCTGCGTCGATGTCCTTGTTGCGACTCAGGGGAGCCACGTTCTGCACGTACCGGTTGGTGTCAGTGACCTGCGCCCGAAGCCAGACCGAGAAGATGGCGAGCGGCGAAAGCGCGCATGCCAGCGCGAGCAGCAGGGCGCCGAGCGGTCGGCGCCAGTTCCGGCGCGCCCGCAGCAGGCGATCGAAGTCGTCGGCGCCGCGGTCTCGCTGGGCCGCTCGGAGACGGTCGACCTCGGCACGAAGCGAAGCGACCTCGGCCTGGAGAGCCTCCAGGCTCCCCGGCCCAGCAGGCGTGGGCGTCCAGCGCGGCTCGTCGCTCGACATGCGCCGTCAAGTGTGCCGTGCCGCGCCCGTCGACGCGCGGTTCGTCAGGCCAGGTGCGTGCGGAAATACGTGAGGATCCGCGCCCGTGCGTCCTCAGTCGCGGCCTCGTCGAAGCCGAAGCCACCCGCCCCGGCCACGACCTGTAGGACTCGGTTGCCGATCTTGTTCATGAACGAGTGCCCGACGTCGGGGTACTCCTTGACGTCGTGCTCGACGCCCAGCGTGTCGAGAGCGCTCTCGAGCTTGGCGGCCGCCCCCCGGAGCGTGCGGTCCTTTGCGCCGAAGCTGGCGACGACCGGGCACGACCCGGCGAGGACGTCGACGGGGTCGTCGGGCACCTCGCCGTAGTTCGGTGCCGAGACATCGAAGCTCCCCGTGGGGGCCATCAGGAGTGCGAACCCACCGCCCATACAGAAACCGACGATGCCGACCCTGTCGGTGCAGTCCTGGCGTCCGGCGAGCCACACCTTGGAGGCCTCGATGTCGTCGAAAGCCCGGCCGCGGCCGGCGCGCAGGTCGCGGAACGTGGCCCGGAGGCACGCGATCTTGGATCCCCAGGAGTACAGGTCGGGCGCGAGAGCGAGGAACCCGCGTTGGGCGAACCAGTCGGAGTGATCACGAAGGTCGCGCGTCATCCCGAGGATGTCGTTGATGACGATGACGCCCGGCCACGGCCCGTCGCCCTGAGGCCGGGCGAGGTAGGCACGGAGGTCGCCGTGCGAAGCGGGGAAGGTGACGTCGGTCATCGGCCTACCTGGCGCGCCGGGCCTCTTCTTCGAGATCGGCCTCGACCATCATCGTCACGAGCTTCG
>JAFASB010000190.1 GCA_019244985.1 Acidimicrobiia bacterium
AATCATCCTGGCCGCCGAGAGCGTGGCGCCGCCCCCGCCGTCCGTCGAGCCGACGGCCCGCGCCGAGATCGCAGAGCTCGAGGTCACGCGGTCGCGACTGCAAGCCGACGTGGCCGCGCTCGAGTCTCACGTCACCGACCGCAGGTCCCGGATTAAGAGCCTCCTCGACGAGCTCCAGCTGCGCGTCGACGAGGGCTTCGACGGACGCATCGCCCAGTGGCCGTCAGCGGCCGAGGGCCTCGTCAACATCGACCTCACCACCGACGACACCGATGACGTCTTCCTGCTCGATGGGGACGATCTGGTCGACGGGGACGATGAGGTGAACGCCGCCCTCGGGGACGACTTCGTCACCGCGAGCGACGAGGACGACGAGGACGACGAGGACGACGAGGAAATCGTCGACCTGGCGCCTGCGCCTCCTGCGTGGGAGCCGCCCGAGCCCGAGTTCGACGAAGGGCCGCCCGAGCTCGACGACTACGAGCCCGACGACGACGAGCCCGACGAGCTCACTGCCGCTCTGTCCGTGCCCGAGTTCACGGGACTCTCGTCACGAGAGGTCGACGACGACGCGTTCTTCGCCCACCTGCGTGGCGCCCTCGACGACGATGCGCCCCTGGGGCCCCGGGAAGACGCCGCCGGCCTGCTCAAGTGGCGGGACGAGACGGACACCAAGATCGCCGAGGCGCCCAGCCTCTACGATCAGGGCGAACCGGAACGACGGAAGTTCGGTCGCAAGAAGCGGCGTCCACAGTGATGTCGCTGATTGGTCGGCCGCTGGCTCATTCCGCATAGGATTCCGGCGCTCTGCACTCAACTAATGGGATGGTGACGTCGTGGTCCTCGTGAGCTTCTTGCTCGTGCTGGCTGCCGCGGTGACGCTCGTCATCGGTTTGCTCAACTCGGGCCTTGGGCTCATCTACGTGTCGATCGGCTGCAGCGTGGCCGCCGGCATCGTGCTGGCGCTGGCCGTCGTGCGCAGCAGGCCGGAGCGCGCCGCTGCGCCGGCCGCCGGGAACGAGCGACTCCGGGCGCTCGAAGACGAAGAGGCGCCGACGGTCACCGTCGTCCCCTCGCGGGGCCGCCGTCGCGGCGCCGAGCCCGAGCCCCAGGAAGAGGTGGCGGCGAGCGGCGATGGCGAAGGCGTGTTCCCGATCGCCGATTACGACGACCTCAAGGTCGGCGAGATCGTCTCGCTCCTGCCGGAGCTCGACGAGGACGAGCTCGACATGGTGCGCGAGCGGGAAGAGTCCGGCAAGAACCGCTCCACGATCCTCACGCGCGTCGAGGCGCTGAGCGGCGGCGGCGCTGCGGTCGCCACGAGCGACGGTCGTGATGACTGGGGCTCATGGGACGAGGGCGAAGCCGAAGAGCCCGAAGAGCCCGAGGAAGACGAGGAAGTCTTCGTCGCCGAAGAGGAAGGCATCTTCCCGATCGCCGATTACGACGACCTGACGGCGGCCGAGGTCGTGTCGCTGCTGCCCGAGCTCGACGATGACGAGCTCGAGCAGGTGCGTGATCGTGAAGAGAGCGCCGCCGGTCGGGCCACCGTGCTGAACCGCATCGATCAGCTGCTCGGCATCGAGCCCGCGCCGGCGAAGAAGGCACCGGCAAAGAAGAAGGCTGCGGCCAAGAAGGCACCGGCGAAGAAGAAGGCAGCTGCGAAGAAGGCGGCCGCCAAGAAGTCGACCGCCAAGAAGTCGACCGCCAAGAAAAGCACCGCGAAGAGGGCGGCGAAGAAGAGCTAGATCGCTCGGACGGCGACCCGGACGGGGTCGCCGTCGATCTCCGCCGCGTGACCGTCGCTGACGGCGCCGGTCTCCAGCTTCACGGCCAGTACTTCGGCCGCGATCGAGTCGTGGTGCGCCTGCAGCGCGGCGGCCAAATGCGTCGCCCCGTCTACGTCGATCGTGATCTCCACGCGGTCGGTGATCTCCAGGCCGGCGTCCTTGCGCACCTGGTTGAGCGCCCGCACGAGCTCCCTCGCCGTTCCCTCGACGCGCAGGGCGTCGTCGATCTCGAGGTCGAGAGCGACCGCCCACGCCCCTTCGCTGGCGAGCGCGAAGTCCTCGTGCTGTGCCGCCCGCAGCTCGACGTCGTCGGCGGTGAGCCGCTCACCGGCGACCTCGACCCAGCCCTGCTCGTCGAGAGCGGCCTTCAGGGCGCCACCGTCGGCGTCGGCCAGGGCGCGCTTGACCTCGTTGACGCGGGGGCCCAGACGCGGCCCGAGGGTTCGGAAGTTCGGGACTGCCGTCCATGACACGAGCTCGGCCAGGCTGGCCACGTCCTGCAGGTCTTTGACGTTGAGCTCGGCGCGGATCTGGTCGCGCACCTCGTCGCCGAGCTCGACGGTGGTCGGGTGCACCAGGAGCGCGCGCTTCAACGGTTGGCGGGTGCGCACCTTGGCGTCCGTGCGGGCGGCGCGGCCGAGACCGACGAGCTGGCGGGCGGCCGCCATCTCCTCGACCAGGCGGTCGTCGGTGGTTCCGGTCGCGGTCGGCCAGTCGGACGCGTGTACGGACAGCTCGCCGGCCAGACGCACGTAGACGTCGTCGGCGATGTACGGCGTGAACGGCGCCAGGAGCTGTGCGGTGACGACCAGGCAGCGGTACAGCGTGGCGAAGGCTGCGGGCTCGTCTGCGCTCCAGAACCGAGGGCGCGAGCGGCGCACGTACCAGTTCGAGAGGTCGTCGATGAACCGCGCCGTCTCCGTGGCCGCTGTGAGGGCGTCGAAGTCGTCGAACGCGGCGGTGGCCGCCCGCACGGTCTCGTCGAGCCTCGTGAGCACCCAGCGGTCGAGAACGTGCGTTGGAGACGGTGCCTCGGTGCTCGGTGTCCAGCCTTCGATGTCTGCGTAGGTGGCGAAGAACGAGAAGACGTTCCAGAACGTGAGCAGCGTCTTGCGCGTCGTCTCCCGGATGCCCTCCTCGTAGACGCGCCTGCTCGACCATGGAGAGCCCGCCGAGAAGAAGTACCAACGCAGGGCGTCTGCCCCGAGCGAATCGAAGACCTGCCACGGATCGATGACGTTGCCCCGCGACTTCGACATCTTCTGCCCGTCCTGGTCGACGATCAGTCCCAGGCACACCACGTTCCGGTACGGCGTGCTCCCGAACACGAGCGTGTTCGCCGCCAGCAGCGAATAGAACCAGCCGCGCGTCTGGTCGATGGCCTCGCAGATGAAGTCGGCCGGGAAGTCGGCGGGCTCGTCCTCGGCACCCATGTAGTGGTGCTGAGCGGACGGCATCGACCCGGAGTCGAACCAGGCGTCGATGACGGGCTGCAGCCGGCGCGCCTCGGCTCCGCAGCCGTCGGTGGGACACGAGATCACGACCTCGTCGACATAGGGCCGGTGGAGGTCGAGGTCGGTGAGGTCACGGCTGGCGAGCTCACCGAGCCGGGCGAGCGAGCTCACACAGGTGTCGTGGTTGTTGGCGCACCGCCAGATCGGCAGCGGTGTGCCCCAGTAACGGTCGCGGGAAAGCGCCCAGTCGACGTTGTTCTCGAGCCAGTCGCCGAACCGGCCGTGCTTGATGTAGTCGGGGTGCCAGCCGATGCGCTCGTTCTCGCGCAGGAGGTCGGCGCGCCGTTCCGCGGTACGCACGAACCACGACGTCTTGGCCCAGTAGATGAGCGGCGTGCCGCACCGCCAGCAATGCGGATAGGAGTGCAGGTACGGCTCCTCACGGACCAGCAGCCCGCGACCGGCGAGGTCGTCGATGATCCCGCGGTCCGCGTCCTTCACGAAGTGTCCCTGCCACGGTGGCACGTCGGTGCTGAACGCCCCGTCGGGACCGACGGGATTGAGGATCGGGAGACCCTCTTTCTGGGCGGCGTCCATGTCGTCGGCGCCGAAGGCGGGTGCCAGATGGACGATGCCGGTTCCCTCGTCGGTGCTGACGAAGTCGGCGGCAACGACGCGCTGGCCGCGCGCATCGATGGCGAGGAAATCGAACGGTCGCCGGTATCGGACGCCGACGAGGTCGCGGCCGACAAAGCGCTCGACGATGTCGGCGTCCTCCGGAGCACGGGCGGCGGCCATGACGAGATCGCGGCCCGCGTCCGAACGAACACGGACGTATTCGATGTCGGGTCCGACGGCGGCCCCTGTGTTGGAGATCAGCGTCCACGGTGTCGTCGTCCACACCAGCAGGTCGAAGTCGCGGTCCTCGACCGGGAACCGCACGTACACGGACTGGTCGGTGACGTCCCGGTAAGCGCCCGGCTGGCCGAGCTCGTGCGACGACAGCGCAGTACCGCACCTCGCGCAGTAGGGCGAGACGCGAAAGCCCTCGTACAGCAGGCCGTTGTCCCAGAGCTGACCGAGCATCCACCAGACCGACTCGACGTAGGAGTTGTCGAGGGTCCAGTACGCATCCTTGGTGTCGATCCAGACGCCCGCCCTCTCGGTGAGCGACTCGAAGTCCGAGACGTAGCGGCGCACCGAGGCGCGGCACCGCTCGTTGAAGGCGGCAATGCCGAAGGCCTCGATCTCGTGCTTGTTCGAGATCCCCAGCTCCTTCTCGACCTCGATCTCGACTGGCAGGCCATGGCAGTCCCAACCGCCCTTGCGGGGGACGTCGTTGCCGCGCATCGTCTGGTACCGGATGAACAGGTCCTTGAAGGCGCGGGGCCACACGTGGTGGAGGCCGGGGCGGGCATTGGCCGTCGGTGGCCCTTCGTAGAACACCCAGCGCGGCGCCCCGGCGCGGAGGCGCACGACCTGGCCGAGGACGTCCAGGGTCTGCCAGCGCTCGAGGACGCGGTGCTCGAGGCCGACCAGGTCCAGCTGTGCGTCAACGGGCCCGAACGATGCCATCCGGCCAGGGTATGGCAGGCCTCCAGCAACGCCGGGGGAGGTCGCCGAGGTACCGCGAGGCGTGTGGTACAGTCCCGCACCCTTTACCCCAGGATCGGGTGGGCGGAATGCCAAGAGCGACGCGAACGACCGCCAAGCAGCCAGCGCGCGGGCAGGCACGAGCAAGCAGCCAGAAGGCCACGGCGAAGACCACGGCCAAGGCGGGGTCGCGCACTGCCAAGACGACGACGACGGCCCGCCGGTCCGCAGCCACGAAGGCGACGAAGACGACCAAGAGCAAGCGCACAACGACCGCCGCAGCCCCGAAGACGGCGGCGCGCACCCGCACCACCACCAAGGCGGTGAAGTCCACGAAGACCCCTGCCCGTCCGGCGAAAACCCCCGCGAAGACGCCGGCCAAGACCCCCTCCCGTCCGACGAAGAAGGCCCTCAAGCCCGAGGACAAGAAGTTTCTGCAGGAACAGCGCGAGCTGCTCCTGGCCGAGCGCGAGACGTACACGCAGCAGGCCGAGAACCTGAAGGCCGAAGCCGACCAGCTGGCCGAGGAGATGGAGCCCGGCGACATCCAGTTCGACGAGGAGTCGGGCGAGGGCGGCACGATGAACGTCGAGCGCGAGCGCGACCTGGCGCTCAGCGCCCAGGCCCAGGCCGCCGTCGAGGAGATCGACAAGGCGCTGGCCAAGATCACCGATGGCAGCTACGGCTACTGCGAGCAGTGCGGTCAGCCCATCCCCAAGGCGCGGCTGAAGGCTCTCCCGTACGCCGCCATGTGCGTCGCGTGCAAGAGCGGGGGCCTGTCGCGGCGGTAGTGACCGGGCGGCGGTTCGCCCTCGTCGGGGGCGTCGCCGCTGCGGCCGTCGTCGCCGACCAGCTGACCAAGTGGTGGGCCGTCGACCGGCTCTCGCGCGGGCCGATCAAGATCGTCGGCTCCTTGCGGCTTGCCCTGAGCCACAACAGCGCGGGCGCCTTCGGACTCGGCTCGGGTGTGGTGCCGATGATCGTGCTCGCCGTCGTCGCGCTCGTCGTCGTCCTGTTCGTCGTTGGGCGCTCGATCGACCGCTCGGCGATGGCGGTCGCCCTCGGGCTTGTGCTCGGCGGTGCCGTCGGCAACCTGCTCGACCGCGTGTTCCGGTCGCCCGGGTTCGGCCGCGGCGCGGTGATCGATTTCGTCGACCTCCGTTGGTGGCCGGTCTTCAACGTCGCCGACGCCGCCATCACGATCGGGTGCGTCCTGCTCGTGCTGTTGAGCTTCAACAATTCCGGCACGGAGCGATGACGGCGGTGCAGGAGGTCGTGCCCCGGGCCTTGGACGGCGAGCGGGTCGACCGGGTGGTCGCATTCGTCACGGGGTTGCCTCGCCGGGAGGTCGCAGATTTGGTCGCCGGGGGCCACGTCCGCATTGGCGGCTCGACGATCGACACGCGCTCACGGCGTGTCGTCGAGGGTGACGTCATCGAGGTCGACGTCCCCGACGCCGCCGACGACACCCCGCGCCCGGACCCATCGGTCGACGTACCGGTCGTGCACGCCGACGACGAGGTGATCGTCGTCGACAAGCCTGCCGGGCTGGTTGTGCATCCGGGTGCCGGCCAGCGCAGCGGCACCCTCGTCCACGGGCTGCTGCACGCTTTCCCGGACCTGGCGGGAGTCGGCGATCCCCAGCGGCCCGGCATCGTGCACCGGCTCGACAAGGGGACGTCTGGGCTGATGGTGGTCGCTCGCACACCCGAGGCGCTCGCCAACCTCGCGTCCCAGTTGAAGCGTCACGACGTCGAACGCGTCTACCGGGCGCTCGTACTCGGCGAAGTGGCCCAGGGTCGGGGCGTCATCGACGCGCCCGTCGGCCGCTCGGCGCGCCAGCCCACGCGAATGGCGGTGACTGCCCGCGGACGGGCGGCGCGCACTCGCTACGAGGTGCTCGAGCGGTATACCGACCCGGTGCCTGCAACCCTCCTCGAGTGCCGTCTGGAAACGGGCCGGACCCATCAGGTGCGGGTGCATCTGGCGGCCATCGGACACCCGGTGGCCGGGGACACCCGCTACGGTCGTGGCGACGCTCTGGCCATGAAACGCCCGTTCCTCCACGCCCACGAGCTCGCCTTCGACCATCCGGCCGGCGGCAGCCGACAGCGCTTCCATTCGCCGCTGCCTTCCGATCTGGAGCAGGTGCGTGAGCGTCTCCACTGACCGTCGTCCCCCGTCGGCGCCCGAGCGCCAGCCGCGCGTGAAGCGCGAGCACCTGATCTGGAGCGCCGCGGGCCTGGTGATTCTCGTCCTCGGCATCGGCCTCGCGGCCTTGATCGCCCACCACAACGAGGGCGGGCAGACGGCGGAGCTCCTCGGCCAGCAGCAGAGCGGCGGCGCGGTGGCGTCCATTGGCCCCCTCGACGGCGACACCGCCGCGCAATACACGGTGGGGCGGGAGGCCGCGCTTCAGAAGGCGACCGGCACGCGGGCGGCGGTCGTCTCCTTCGACCACTACGCGACTGAATCCGAAGCGCGAGCGCTCGTGGGTCAGCTGCATGTCGTGGCCCTGCTCGCCGCCCCGCCGGGCGGAGCGCCGTCGGTCGTCACCGCCGACATGGCGACGTGGGCGCAGCAGCAGAAGGCGAGCGTCACCCAGGAGCGGGACCAGAACACTCAGTTGCTCAGCAATGGTGTCGACGACCCCGAGTTCCGCACCTTCTACCAACAGGAAGTGACGCGCCTGAACAAGGAGCTGTCCGGGATCGACCCCAAGGGCAAGGTCGTGTTCGGTGTGGTCGTGACCGGCCCGGCGCCCGAGCTGCAGGCGCTGGCCAAGAAGTCAGGTGTGCGCCTCGTCGACGTCGGTCCTTCGGCAAAGGTCAGCGACAGCACCGAGTACCACGGCATCCGCCCCGAACAGACCGCAACGATCAACCAGAACGACCCTCGGCCGTTTTAATTTCTCGCTACGTGAAGATCGGCGTGGTCGGGCGTAGGCCCTGGGCGCGGGCGGCGATGTCAGCGAGCGTGAAGGAGTCGAGGTGCTCGCGCATGTGGTTGCCGACGTCGGCCCACACTGTGAGCAGGATGCACTGACCCTCGTGGTCGCAGGCGCCGTTCTGGTGCGGCTCGCCGAAGTCACCGGCGGCGATCGGTCCGTCGACCGCACTGACGATCTGACCGAGCGTGATCTCCGACGGGTCCCGGGCGAGCACGTAGCCGCCACCCACCCCGCGCTTCGAGCGCACGAGGCCGGCACCCTTGAGGGCGAGCAGGATCTGCTCGAGATAGGGCTGTGGGAGCCCGGTGCGCTCGGCGATGTCGCGCACCGACGTGGGCCCCTGCGCGTCCTGGTGCAGCGTGAGCGACAGGAGCGCACGGCTGGCGTAGTCACCGCGCGTCGACACCTTCACGAAGGCCATCGTACCGTCGCCCTGCCTCGTGTTTAGGGGTACGCCGTGCCCTACGGTGAGCCCGTGCCCATTGCGCCGCCGCCTGTGTTGCCCGCCTACGGCGGCGCGTGCATCGACGGGGTCGTGCGGGCGCTTCTCGAGCGCCGTGCCGGCGCGCCGTCGTGGCTGCCGGCGGCCGCGGCCGAAGCCCGCCAGGTCGTGCTCCTCACACTCGACGGCCTCGGCTTCGAGCAGCTCAGCGCGCGTACCCATCTGGCCCCGACGCTGTCGGCTATGAGCGGCGGTCCGATCACCACGGTCGCGCCGTCCACCACGGCGACCGCGTTGACGTCGTTGACCACCGGCGAGCCGCCGGCCCGCCATGGCGTCGTCGGCTACCGCGTCCGCGTCGGCGGAAACGACGTGTTGAACGTCCTGCGCTGGCGAGTACCGAGCGGCGACGCCCGGCAGTTGGTACCTCCCGACGAGTTCCAGGGGATCGAGCCGTTCGAAGGGACGCGCCCGCCGGTGATCACGCGGGCCGAGTTCAGCGAGACCGGATTCACCGGCGCACACCTCGCCGGCGTCCGCCTGTACGGGTGGCGCATGCCGTCGACGTTGGTGACGTGGATTCGCCAGCTGCTCGCCGACGGCGAGTCGTTCGTCTACGCGTACTACGACGGCATCGACAAGGTCGCCCACGAGTACGGCATCGGTGAGGCCTATGAGGACGAGCTGGCGGCGGCCGACCGGCTCGTCGCCAACGTGATCTCGGTCCTTCCGCCCGGTGCGTGCCTGGTGGTGACGTCCGACCACGGCCAGGTCGACGTCGGCGACCACATCGTCGCCCTGAGCCCGGCGGTGCTCGACTTCACGGCGCTGCTGTCGGGCGAGGGCCGGTTCCGGTGGCTGCACGCCCGCCCCGGGCTCGAAGGGCGCCTGCTGGAGGCGGCTCGCGAGCTCTACTGCGGCCAGGCATGGGTGCGTGATCGCGACGAGGCGGTCGCAGACGGTTGGTTCGGCGGACCCCTGTCGTCGGACGCCACGACCCGTCTGGGCGATGTCGTCCTGGCGCCATTCGAGCCGGTCGCCTTTCTCGACCCGGGCGACGTCGGCGAGGTCAGACTGCGGTCCCGGCACGGGTCGCTGACGTCGGCCGAGATGCTCGTGCCGTTGTTGGCTGCCGGCGGCTGAAACGGGGAAGACTCCGAGGATGTCCGATCAGCCCGCCCAGTCCGACAACGTCGCCCAAACCGATTCCGGGCTCGTCGTTGTCACCCAGCCCGATGGCGTACAAGGTGACGGCGACGCCGGGGAGAGCGTTGCCGAGCCGGCCAAGGTCATGCGCATCGGCGCCATGGTGCGCCAGCTGCTCGAAGAGGTCCGGCAGGCGCCGTTGGACGAGGCCGGACGGGCCCGGCTGCGCGAGATCTACGAGCTCTCCGTGAAGGAGTTGGCCGAGGGCCTGTCGCCGCAGCTGCGCGACGAGCTCGCTCAGTTCGCCCTGCCGTTCGAAACGGACTCGCCGAGTGAGGCCGAGCTCCGCATCGCCCAGGCCCAGCTCGTCGGCTGGCTCGAGGGGCTCTTCCACGGCATCCAGGCCACGCTGTTCGCCCAACAGATGGCGGCCCGGGCGCAGCTCGAAGAACTGCAGCGCCGAGGTCTCCCGCCGGGCGCCATTCCGCAGCAACAGCAGCAGCCCGACCGCCCCGGCACCTACCTCTGACGCATCGGCATCTCGGACGGGCCGACGTTGGCCTCCAGCCACTTGACCATCGGCTTGGCGGCACGGAGCAGTCCGACGACCCTGTCCTTGGCCTTGGGCGTGCCCAGCCAGGCACCGGCGGGCCACATCTGCCAATAGATCAGGCCCTTCTGGCGAAGCAGCTCGATCCTGGGGTGGTCCTTCGGGTAGCCCCTCGGCGCCGTCTTGAGGACGTCGTGGGCGCTGACCTCGATCCCTTTCGCCTTCGCCTTCTCGACCAGGCGCACGCAGGCCTTCCCCGTTCGGTTGTCGGCGACGGCGGCCCGATACTTCTCGAGCTGGTCGGGCATCAACGTGTAGTAGCCGGAGCCGGCGCCGAGACCGTCTGACGACAGCGAGACGTAGCCGCCCTTGGAAAGCGTCGCCGCGATGTTGGTCTTGTACGGCGACTTGTCCTTGCTGAACCGCACGTCGCGGTAGGGACGGAAGATCGTGCCCTCGCCGAACTCCTTCTTGAGCTCGGCCAACAGTGCCTCCATCGGCGCCACCACGGCCTCCTGGTAGATCGCCTTGTGGTCCTGCCAGTACGCCTTGGAGTTGTCGGCCTCGAGCCCTTCGAAGAACTCCAGCGCCTCCGCCGGCCAGCCTCGAAACGCCACGCCGGGACCCTACGCGGGCCAAACGGACCGTTGCCGCCGGGACCCGCAACGAGGTACCGTGAATAACACCGATGTAACTTGTCCACAGGTCCCTGTGGGCGCCCTGTGGAATCGGAGGTCTGGCCTGTGGGAGGTGCGAACGGTAGCGGCGACTCCGTAGCGCACCTGCACCTTCACACTGAGTTCTCCATGCTCGACGGGGCCGCCCGGGT
>JAFASB010000267.1 GCA_019244985.1 Acidimicrobiia bacterium
GCCTCCACCCCCGCACGCCCCGAGGGTGAGGGCCACGACGACCGCGGCAGCGGCTGCCGCTGCTGGAGCGTTTCTCATCGTCACGGCATCGGTAGCCAGGGCCGAAAACCTGAGGACTGCGGTGGAATGGCACGAATGGCAGTGGACGCAGTGATCTTCGACTGGGGCGGCACGTTGTCGGTGTTCGTCGAGGCCGAGCTCGTCGACGCCTGGCGCCTCGTCGCCCGCCACCTGGCTCCGGATCGGGAGGACGAGGTCACCGCCGCGCTCGTCGCCGTCGAAGAGGAGTTTTGGGGGACCACCGCGACCCATCAGCGCAGCGCCACGCTGGCCCAGCTCCTCGCCGCGGCCAGCCAGCGGCTCGGCCTCGACGCGGCCGAGGCTTTGCTCGAAGAAGCGGCGACGCACCACCTCGATGCGTGGACGCCCCACATTCGCCACGACCCGAACGCGGTGCCGACATTGCAGGCGCTGCGCGACCAAGACATCCGGATCGCCATGCTGTCGAACACGCACTGGCCGCGTCCGTTCCACGAGCACTTTCTCGAACGCGATGGGCTGGCCCAGCTGATCGACGCCCGGCTCTACACGAGCGAGATGCCCTTTCAGAAGCCGCATCCGTCGGCCTTCCGCTCGGCTCTCGCCGCCGTGGGTGTCGACGACGCGACGAGCGCCGTGTTCGTCGGCGACCGGCCGTTCGACGACATCTCCGGCGCCAAGGGCATCGGCATGAAGGCGGTCTTGCGCGTCAACGGCTCGGTGCCGTCGTACGACGTGGAGCCTGACGCCGTGATCGATGCGCTGCCGCGGCTACTGGAGGTGGTCGCCACGTGGTGACGTAGTGTCCGGCCTCATGCAGATCGAAGAGGCAGGAGCGCTCGTCACCGGCGGTGCGTCGGGGTTGGGTGAAGCCACTGTGCGCCGGCTCGCAGCGCGGGGAGCGGTCGTCACGATTGTCGACCGTGACGAGGACAAGGGGCAGGCACTGGCCAAGGAGCTCGGCCGGGCGACGCAGTTCGCGCCCGCCGACGTAACCGACGAAGAGCAGATGAAGGCCGCCTTCGACCACGCGGCGGACGCCGCCCCGCTGCGCATCGTGATCAACTGCGCGGGGTTGGGTTGGGCCGGTCGAGTCATCAATCGCGACAACAGCCCGCACGATCTCGGTCCCTTCCAGTTCGTCATCAACGTGAACCTCATCGGCACGTTCAATGGCATGCGCTTCGGCGCCAGCGCCATCGCGAAGACCGAGCCCCTGAACGAGGACGGCGCGCGGGGCGTCATCGTCAACACCGCGTCAGTCGCGGCCTTCGACGGTCAGATCGGACAGCTCGCCTACTCGGCGTCCAAGGGTGGGATCGTCGGCATGACGTTGCCGGCCGCCCGCGACCTGGCGCCCGTTGGCATTCGGGTGCTCACCATCGCTCCCGGGACGATGGACACGCCGCTCCTCGGCCTGCTGCCCGAAGAGGGCCGGAAGGCCCTGGCCGCCAACATCCCGTTCCCGAAGCGTCTCGGCCTACCCGAGGACTTCGCGGCGCTCGCTGAGCACATGGTCGAGAACGACTACCTCAACGGCGAGGTCGTTCGCCTCGATGGCGCCATCAGGATGCCGCCCAAATAGCCCTTCGTCGCCTTAGCGGCCGACGGCCTTCTCCAGCTCCTTCTTGTTCATCTTGGAGCGGCCCTCTATGCCCTTGCGCTTGGCCTCTTCGTAGAGCTGGTCGTACGTGCGACCGCCCGCGCCCTTGTGTGAGCGGAGGCCGCCGCGGCGGCCCGACGAGATGTCGTTGGTCGACGTGCGGCTGCGCTGCTTGGCCTCACCGGCACGGGCGCGTTCCTTGTTGACGGTCCGCGCTGCGATCTCCTCGGCCACGTCCTCGGATCGCCCGCGTTCCTCGAGCCCTTCCTTGATGTGCTCGTACTGACGCTCTCGCTTGTTGCTCCAGGCTCGCTGTGGCACTTGGTCCTCCCTCTCGTACAGAGGAGTACCTACCCCGCGAGGCGGGCTCTTACGCGGGCATAGGCTTCGGCGCTATGCGCTACGTAGAGGTTGGTGGGGCCAGGATGTCGGCCATCGGGCTGGGCTGCTGGCAGTTCGGCTCGATGGAGTGGGGGTACGGCAAGGACTACCTCGAGACCGAGGCGATCGACATCGTCCACCGTGCGCTCGACCTCGGCATCACGTTGATCGACACCGCGGAGATCTACGGGTTCGGTAAGTCCGAGCGGGCTGTCGGCCGTGCCCTCGAAGGTCGGCGAGACGAAGCATTCATCGCCACAAAGGTGTTCCCGGTGCTGCCGCTCCCGCCGGTCGTCGAGCAGCGCGGTCGCGGGAGCGCCCGCCGTCTCGGCACCGACAGGATCGAGCTCTACCAGATCCACCAGCCGAATCCGATCGTGCCGATCGGCATGCAGATGCAGGGAATGCGCAAGCTGCAGGACTCCGGCCTGGTGAAGCACGTCGGCGTCAGCAACTTCTCGCTCGCCAAGTGGAAGGCGGCCGAGGCCTCCCAAGGTGCCCCGGTCATCAGCAACCAGGTGCAGTACAGCCTGGCGGTGCGCGGTCCCGACCGCACGGGCCTCGTGCAGTATGCGGCCGACAACGACAGGGTGATCATCGCGTACAGCCCGCTGGCCCAGGGCTTCCTCTCAGCCAAGTACGACGCCACCAATGCACCGGGCGGCGTGCGGGCGGCCAACTCACTGTTCCTCCCCGAGAACCTCGAGCGCGGGCACGAGCTCATCACCGCCCTTCGCGAGGTGGCCAAGGCCCACGACGCCACGCCGGCCCAGATCGCCCTGGCGTGGTTGATCCGACGCAAGAACGTCGTGGCCATCCCCGGCGCCAGCAGCGTTTCTCAGCTGGAGAAGAACGCGGCGGCGGCCGACATCGACCTCACCGACGACGAGGATCAACGGCTGACGAGAGCGTCGGACAACTTCAATCCCGTCAACGGCGTCCGGGCCGTCCCGAAGATCATCCGGAAGCGGCTGCCGTTCTAGCTGGGCGTCGCCCTACCAGGTATCGATGTTGGGCCGCTTCTTGCCGCTCCGCGCCGGCGGCGGTGGAGCGCTGTCGAGGGCGGCCAGGATCCAACGTCGTGAGACGGCCGGGTCGATGACGTCGTCGATCTCGAAGTAGGTCGACGTGTTGAGAGCCTTGCCGTGCTCGTACATGCGGGCGACCATGTCCTCGAAGACCTTGTCGCGCTCGGCGTCGTCCTCGATGGCCTCGAGCTCGCGCCGAAACCCGAGCTTCACCGCACCCTCGAGTCCCATCCCGCCGAACTCCCCGGTCGGCCACGCCACCGTGAAGACCGGGGCCTTGAAGCTTCCACCGGCCATCGCCTGGGCGCCAAGGCCGTAGCCCTTTCGCAGGACGACCGTGAAGAACGGCACCGTGAGGCTCGCCCCGGTGACGAACATGCGGCTGACGTGGCGGACGAGCGCTGTCTTCTCGACCTCGGGCCCGACCATGATCCCCGGGGTGTCGCACAGGAAGAGGATCGGCAGGTCGTAGGCGTCGCACAGCTGCATGAAGCGGGCCGCCTTGTCGGCGCCGTCGGCGTCGATGGCGCCGCCGATGTGAGTGGGGTTGTTGGCGATCAGCCCGAGTGGCCGACCCTCGATTCGGACCAGGGCGGTCACCATCCCCGCCCCGAAGGTAGGCCGGAGCTCGAGCACCGAATCGCTATCCGCCAGGCCGTCGATGACCTGACGGACGTCGTAGGCGCGCAGCCGGTTCTCGGGGATCAGGCCTCGCAGGAGTGTCTGGTCGGCGCAGTCCCACTGCGTCGTCGGACCCTGGAAGTACGAGAGGTACTTCTTGGCGGCGGCGACAGCCTCCGCCTCGTCGGCCACCGCGATGTCGATCACGCCGTTGGCCGCCTGCACGGACAGGGGCCCGATCTCGTCGGGCTCGTACACGCCCAGCCCCCCGCCCTCGATCATCGCTGGGCCGCCCATCCCGATGTTGGAGTTGGCTGTGGCGATGACGACGTCGCAGCAGCCGAGGATCGCGGCGTTGCCGGCGAAGCAGTACCCCGAGTTCACGCCGACGAGCGGCACCAGTCCGCTCAGCGCACCGAACAGGGCGAAGGCCATGCAGTCGAGGCCCGACACGCCGGTGCCATCGGTGTCGCCCGGCCGTCCTCCGCCGCCTTCGGTGAAGAACACGACCGGCAGCCGCAGCTCCTCGGCCAGCTCGAACAGGCGATCCTTCTTGCGGTGGTTCTGCAGGCCCTGAGTGCCGGCGAGAACCGTGTAGTCGTACGACATGACGATCGTGCGGTGCCCGTTGACGGTGCCGATGCCGGCGACCAGCCCGTCGGCCGGCGTGCGGGCGATGAGGTCCTCGACGGCGCGGCGCCGTCGCTGGGCCGCGATGACGAGCGGCCCGTACTCGACGAAGCTCCCGGCGTCGACGAGGTCGTCGACGTTCTCCCGAGCCGTCCGCTGTCCCGTCCTCCGGCGGCGCTCGACCGCCTCCGGTCTCCGCTCGTCGAGCGTCATGACGTGCCGTTCGACCACGTCGGCCAGATCGACCCTGTCCCCCTCCGTTCTCGGGGTGGAGAACGGGGTGTGGGTCCGACTTCCGCCCCGAGAATGCGGCGTGAACCGGATCAGGATGTCGCCGGGGTTGACGGTCTGGCCGGCTTCGATTGCGATCTCGGTGATCTCGCCGCCTTCGTCGGCGGAGATCACGTGCTCCATCTTCATCGACTCGATGACGACGAGCTGCTGGCCGGGGGAGACGGCGTCGCCCGGGCGCACATCGACGGACACGATCGTGCCCTGCATCGGCGCTTCCACAGCACTGCCCACCATCGGTGAGCGAGGATAAGCGCATGCGATGGGACGGAGCAGTGGCAGTGGTGACGGGTGGATCGCGAGGCATCGGGCGCGAAGTGGCGTTGCAGGCCGCGCGGAAGGGGGCGCGCGTGGGGCTGATCGCGCGCAGCCGGCCCGACCTCGAGGCCGTGCTGCAGGAGATCGGCGGTCGGGGAGCGGTGGCGACGGCGGACGTGGCCGACCGCGCCCAGACCGAGCAGGCACTTGCCGCGCTGGCGGCGGACCTCGGGCCCGTCGACATCCTCGTGAACAACGCCGGCATCGGTTCGTACGGCCGGGTCGCGGACCTGTCCGTCGAGGAGTTCGAGCACGTGATGCGGGTCAACTACTTCAGCTGCGTGTACGCCACCAAGGCCGTGCTCCCGTCGATGCTCGAACGGCGACACGGCCACATCGTGAACGTGGCGTCGATCGCCGGCCGCATCGGGCCGCCGATGGAAGCCGCCTACGCCGGGAGCAAGTTCGCCATGGTCGGGTTCACCGAGGCGCTGGCGTTCGAAGTTGGACCTCAGGGCATCGGTGTGTCGATGGTGAACCCCGGCCCCGTCGAGACCGACTTCTTCGACACGCGAGGCCACGCCTACGAGGGCAGCTACCCGAAGCCGGTCACCGCGAAGCGCGTCGCCGACTCGGTCATGGAGGTCGTCGAGAGCGACGGCCTCGAGCGGGTCATCCCCCGGGCACTGCGCCCGGCGGTCGTCTTCCGCCACCTGGCGCCGCCGATCTACAAGCGCGGGACAGCGCGGGTGATGGCCAAACAGATCGGGCGCTAGCGCCGGCGGGCGCCGATGGTGTCCATCCAGACCGGGTCGTAGCCGGCGGCCCGCAGCGTGGCTGCGATCTCGTCGGGGGAGCGGGTGTCGCTGATCTCGAACTGCGGCTCGGCCTCGCTCGTCTCGGCGTAGCCGCCAGGCTCGGTGTGTGAGCCGGCCGACATCTGGGTGACGCCGAGTGTGAGGAGGGCGTCGCGCAGCTCGGGCGACTCCCGGGTCGAGAGCGACAGCCCGAGGTCGGGAAGGAACAGACGCAGGGCGCACAACAGCTGGACGAACGCCCGGTCGCTGATCGGATCGTGGGGCTCGAAGCCGCCCGCAGCCGGGCGCAAACGCGGAAGCGACGCCGACACTTCGCTCCGCCACCAGCGCCGCATGAGGGCTCGCGCGTGGGTGGCGACGGCGAGGGCGTCGGCTCGCCAGTCGGGGTGCAGGCCGAGCAGGGCGCCGACGCCGAGGCGTCGCATGCCGGCCTCGGCGCCGCGGTCGAGGGCGGCCAGGCGCCAGTCGTAGTTGCGCTTCTTGCCCTTGAGGTGGACAGCGGCGTAGGTGGCGTGGTCGTAGGTCTCCTGGTAGACGACGAGTCCCTCGCATCCGGCGTCGACCAGCCGCCGATAGGTCTCGGTGTCCCAGACCTGGACCTCGACCGAGATCGACGGGATCTCCGGGGCCAGCGCCCGCACGCAGTCGACCAGGTAGTCCTTGGACACGATGCGGGCGTGTTCCCCCGCGACCAGCAGCACGTGGCGGAAGCCGCGGGCGCGGAGTGCACGGGCTTCGGCAACGACCTCCTCGGTCGACAGGGTGCGCCGGACGATGTTGTTGCCGGCCGAGAAGCCGCAGTACGTGCACGTCGACACGCACTCGTTCGAGAGGTAGAGCGGCGCGAACAGCCGCACCGTGCGTCCGAAGCGTCGGATGGTCGTCGCCCGGGCCGCGGCCGCCATGTCCTCGAGGCGATCGGCCGCCGGGTCCGACACGAGAACGGCGAAGTCGGCGAGGCCGCGTCGGCCCTTGTGCAGGGCGCGATCGACGTCGGCGGGTGTGGCCCGCTCCACGACGCGTCGGAGCGCTTCGAGGTCGGTCGCCAGCAGATCGGCAGCGGCCGTCGCGTCGGGGACGCCGGACGGGCGGCTCTCCAGCTCGACGGGCGTGACCGTCAAGACAGGAAGCCGGTCAGCGGCGACGAGGCGTCGGCGTTCCCGGCAACGGCCGGGAGACCGGCGAGGTAGCCCCTGCGCCCGGCCTCGACGGCCTGCTTGAAGGCGGCACCCATGGCCACAGGGTCGCCGGCTGTGCCGATGGCCGTGTTGACGAGGACGGCGTGGGCGCCCACCTCCATGGCCTCGGCGGCCTGTGACGGCGCACCGATGCCTGCGTCGACGACGACGGGCACGAACGACTGCTCGACGATGATCTCGAGGGCGGCTTTCGTGCGCAGACCCTGGTTGGAGCCGATCCAACTCCCGAGCGGCATCACCGTGGCGCAGCCGACCTCCTCCAGGCGCTTGCACAGGACTGGGTCGGCATTGACGTAGGGCAGGACGGTGAACCCTTCGCGGCACAAGACCTCGGCCGCCCGCAGGGTCTCCACCGGGTCGGGCAGCAGGTATCGGGGCTCGGGCGTGATCTCGAGCTTGATCCAGTCAGGGAGGCCGGCGGCGCGCGCGAGGCGGGCCAGCCGGACGGCCTCGTCTGCGTCGTCGGCGCCGCTCGTGTTGGTCAGCAGCAGCACCCGGTCGACGGGGATGGCGTCGAGGATGTCCTCGTCCGCGGTGGGATCGACCCTTCGCAGGGCGACCGTCACCATCTCGGTGCCGCACGCGTCGATCGACCGGCGCAGCGACTCGTTCGACGGGAACTTCCCGGTGCCCAGGAACAGCCGGGACGAGAACGGTCTCCCGGCGATGACGAGCTGGTCGTCTGCTGGCACCCTGCACGCTCCCTTCGCCTGCATTACCAGGCCGGTGGTCTGAAGGGTCGCGGACCGAACGTGTTCGCCTCTCAGCCCGGCGCTCCGAGCTCCCCTGCGTTTCGCTCCTAGGTTAATGGCGTGTCGACGAGAAGGCTGATCGTGGCCGCCATGGTCGTGGCGTTCGCCATCCTCATCGCCTTCACCGTGCAGGTGCTGCTCGCCACCTAGTCGTTTGGCATGTGGGTGCGGCCGGTCCCGTTGTGGGTACCACTCTGTAGGCTCGATCCGTCTTATTCGCACTGGCCCGAGGAGGTGCCCGATCGCCGAGCAATTCGACGTCGTGGTGATCGGTGGTGGGCCCGGCGGATATGCCGCCGCCCTGTACGGGGCCGCCGCCGGTCTGAGCGTTGCCGTGGTCGAGAAGGAGAAGGTCGGCGGCACCTGCCTCCATCGCGGCTGCATTCCCGCAAAACAGTTCCTCGAGACGGCGAACGTCTTCCGCACCGTCGCCGGGGCCAAGGAGTTCGGCGTTCAGTCCGACCAGCCGTCGGTCGACTTCGCTACCAGTCAGGCCCGTAAGCAGAAGGTCGTGGACCAGCTCTGGAAGGGCCTCCAGGGCTTGATGAAGACGCGCAAGATCACGACGATCATCGGCTCCGGGACCCTCCACAAGAACAAGCTCGTGAAGGTCGACGACGGCACCGAGCTCAAGGGCAAGAACGTCATCATCGCCTCGGGGTCCGTGCCGCGGACACTCCCAGGGTTCGACGTCGACGGCAAGTACGTGATGACCTCCGACGAGGTGCTCGCCCTCGACCGCCTGCCGTCGTCGGTGGCCGTGATCGGCGGGGGCGCCATCGGGTGCGAGTTCGCATCGATGATGAGCGACCTGGGCACGCAGGTGACGCTCCTCGAAGCGTTGCCCAAGCTGCTGCCGCTGTGCGACGCCGATGTCACCAACGTGGTCGCGCGGTCGTTCAAGAAGCGCGGGATCGACGTCCGCACGGGTGTGAAGGTCGAGGGCCACGAGCCCGGCAACGGCGGCACCACGGTGAAGGTCGACGGCGACTCGCTCACCGTCGACGCCATCGTGATGTCCATCGGACGTCGACCGTTGTCGGACAACCTCGGTCTCGACGGCACGAACGTCAAGCTCGACGAGCGGGGCTTCGTCGAGGTCGACGAATACTGCCGCACCGACGAGGACGGGGTCTTCGCCGTCGGCGATGTGGTCAACACACCACAGCTCGCTCACGTCGGCTACGCCGAGGGGATCTTGGTGATGAACCAGCTTCTCGGCGAGAACGCCATCCCCATCGATTACGACAAGGTGCCCTGGGCGATCTACTGCCACCCCGAGGTCGGGTTCGCGGGCCCGTCGGAGGAGGCCGCCAAGGAGGCCGGCCACGACGTCGTCGTCACCAAGCACCGATGGGGCGGCAACGGCCGAGCCCTCATCATCGGCGACACCGAGGGCCTCGTGAAGGTGATCGCCGAGAAGGGGCCGGACGGCAAGCCGGGACAGCTGCTCGGCGTGCACATCGTCGGCCCGTGGGCCACCGAGGAGTTCGTCGAAGGGTGGCTGGCGGTGAACTGGGAAGCCACTGTTCCCGACGTCGCCCACCTCATCCACCCGCACCCGACGTTGTCGGAGAGCTTCGGCGACAGCATGCTCGGCTTCTATGGGAGAGGACTGCACGGCTGATGGCAGACATCACCATGCCCCAGCTCGGCGAGACTGTCACCGAAGGCACGATCACCAAGTGGTTCAAGTCGGTGGGCGACGAGATCGCCGAGGACGAGCCGCTCTTCGAGGTGTCCACCGACAAGGTCGACTCCGAGGTGCCTTCGCCGGCGTCGGGCTATCTGGCGGAGATCCTCGTCGAGGAAGGCGAGACGGTCGACGTCGGCACCAAGCTCGCCGTCGTCAGTTCCGACGCGCCTTCGGGTAACGGGCAGGCGTCGGCGCCCAAGGAGGAGACCGAAGAGGACAAGGTCGCCGAAGGCGCCGAGGCGGCGGAGGCGGGGGATGCTGAAGAGGCCGAAGAAGAGGAAGAGCCGCCCGAGCAGCAGGAGGACGACGAGGCCGCCGAAGACGTGCCGGAGGACGAAACACCGGACGAAGAGGCGCGCCCCGCAGGCGCAGAGGCCGAGGCCGAGCAGGCCAAGGCACCCACCAAGACTGAAGAGCGTCCGAAGCCACAGAGCGACGGCGGCGGCGGAGGCGGAGGCGGAGGCAAGGTCCTGTCGCCGGTCGTGCGCAAGCTGATCTCCGAGCACGACCTCGACCCCGCCCAGATCGAGGGCACCGGTCAAGGCGGACGCATCACGCGGGCCGACGTGCTGTCCTTCATCGACACCGGAAAGAGCAAGCCGGCGCCGAAGGAGGAGAAGAAGGACACGGCTCCGGCGCCCGCCGCTCGCGGGGAGAAGCCGGCCTCGAAGAGAGAGGAAGCACCGGCACCGGCGGCAAAGGCCGGTCAGGACGACGAGGCCATCGCCTTCTCGAACATCCGGCGCCGTACGGCGGAGCACATGGTGCGCTCGAAGGCGACGTCGGCCCACGTGCTCACCGCGATCGAGGCCGACTTCGAGAACGTCGACCGTGTGCGCCGGGCGGCCCAGAGCGAGTGGAAGGAGCGGGAGGGGTTCACACTCACCTATCTCCCGTTCATCTCCAGGGCCGTGATCGACGCCATCGAGGACTACCCGCACGTCAACGCGTCGGTGGGTGACGATGAGCTGATCGTGCACCACCGCGTCCACCTCGGGATCGCCGTCGACCTCTCGTTCCAGGGGCTGCTCGCCCCGGTGATCCACGACGCCGACGGCAAGCGGCTGCGTGCGATCGCCCGCGAAGTCCACGATCTCGCAGCGCGAGCCCGGGCGAAGAAGCTCAGCGCCGACGAAATCCAGGGCGGCACGTTCACGATCACCAACCCCGGCGGCTACGGCACGCTGATCACGGCGCCCGTCATCAACCAGCCGCAGGTGGCGATCCTGTCCACCGACGGCGTGAAGAAGAAGCCGGTCGCGGTGGAGCTGCCCGACGGCACTGACGCCGTCGTCGTCCACCCCGTCGGCATCCTCGCCCTGAGCTTCGACCACCGGGCGTTCGACGGCGCCTACGCGTCCGCGTTCATCGCCCGGGTGAAGGAGATCCTCGAGACGCGGGACTGGTCACAGGAGCTGTGACGCTCCGCGCCCGCTGGCTGGGTCGCGTGCGGTACCCGGATGCCCTCGCCCTGCAGCGCGGCTTGTTCGCATCGGACGGGCGCTACCTGCTCCTGCTCGAGCACCCGCACGTGTACACGATGGGCGTGCGCGCCGACCCGGCGCACGTGCTGGTCGACCCGCCGTCGGTCGGCGCCGAGCTCGTCGATGCCGACCGGGGTGGCGACGTCACCTACCACGGCCCAGGTCAACTCGTCGGCTATCCGATCGTCGACGTCCCCATGGGTCCCGACGCCATCCCGACCTATGTGCACACGGTCGAGCAGCTCGTGATCGACGTGCTCGCCGACATCGGACTGCCGGGCGCTACCCGGCTCCCGGGTTATCCCGGGGTCTGGGTCGACGACCGCAAGATCTGCGCCATCGGCGTGCGCGTCAGCCGCGGCCGCTCGATGCACGGCTTCGCCCTCAACGTCGACCCCGAACTCTCGTACTTCTCCCACATCGTTCCCTGCGGCATCCCCGACAAGCAGGTCACGTCGGTCGCCGCCGAGGGCGTCGACGTGCCGATGTCGGAAGTAGTGGACGCGGTTGTGGCGAGGGCAACGGCGCTGTGGGGCCCCCAGGCGGATCGTCAGGATGCTTCTGGCGGTCGTGGGTTCCATATAGCGACACCCACGACCGCCAAATCGGAGGAACGGGTGTCGATCTCCGCTCGGAAGCCGGAGTGGCTGCGGACGAAGGCGAACATGGGGCCGGAGTTCCTCGAGCTGAAGCGGACGATGCGGTCGCTCGACCTCATAACCGTGTGCGAAGAGGCGGGGTGCCCGAACATCTTCGAGTGCTGGGGCGACGGCACGGCAACGTTCATGATCAACGGCGAGCGGTGCACGCGGGCCTGCGGCTTCTGCCTGGTCGACACCCGCAAACCCGACGCACTGCCCGATGCCAGCGAGCCGGAGCACGTCGCCGAGGCGGTGGCACGGATGGGCCTCGCCCACGCCGTCATCACGGCGGTCGCACGCGACGACCTGGCCGACGGCGGCGCCGCCCAGTTCGCCGCGTGTGTGGAAGCCGTGCGCCGGCGCTGCCCCGAGACGTCGATCGAGCTCCTGATCCCCGACTGCAAGGGCGACCCTGACGCTCTCGAGACGGTGTTCGCGTCTCGGCCCGACGTCCTCAACCACAACCTCGAGACCGTGCTGCGCCTGCAGCGCGCCGTGCGTCCGTCGGCGTCCTATGCCCGAAGCCTGGCCGTCCTCGCGCGGGCCAAGTCGGCCGGACTGACGACGAAGTCGGGGATCATCCTCGGCATGGGCGAGACCGAGGAGGAGGTCGCGGGGGCCATGGCCGACCTGCGCAACGTGGGGGTCGACATCCTCACCCTCGGCCAGTACCTCCGGCCCTCCGCGGCCCACGTCGCCGTCGCCCGCTGGTGGACGCCCGAGGAGTTCGACAACCTGCGCATCGTCGGCGAGTCGATGGGTTTTGCCCACGTGCAGGCCAGCCCGCTGACCCGGTCGAGCTACCACGCCCGCCAGGCGGCGACGGCGGCGCAGCAGTGAGCGCGGCCAGGTTCGAGCAGGTCCGTCGACGGCTGAGCGAGCTCGACGTCGACGCCGTCCTCTTGTCGGTCGGCGCCGACCTGCCGTGGCTCACGGGATACACGGCGATGCCGCTGGAACGGCTGACGATACTCGTCCTCCCCGTTGACGGCGACGCCACCCTTGTGGTGCCCCGGCTCGAGGCGCCGCGGGTGACGCCCCAGCCCGAGCTGTTCGGGATCCGCCCCTGGGACGAAACCGAAGACCCGGTCGCGATCGTGGCCGAGCTCGTCGGACGGCGGCATTCGCTTGCGATCTCGAACCGGGCCTGGGCGGCGCCATTGTTGGCCCTGCAGGCATCGCTACCCGACGCCAAATGGCAGCCCGCCTCGGTCGTCACCGGGCCGCTGCGGGCCGTGAAGGACGCCGAGGAGATCGCCGCCCTGCGCAGCG
>JAFASB010000291.1 GCA_019244985.1 Acidimicrobiia bacterium
CTCACGCGCGCATGTCTCCGATCACAGCGCCATCTCGCATCTGCACCCTGCGGGGGAAGGTCGCGGCGATTCGCTCGTCGTGAGTGATCAGCACGAGCGTCGCGCCATCCGCGGCCAGGTCATGAAGCAGGGAGATGATCTCTGCGCCGGACCTGGAGTCGAGGTTTCCGGTCGGCTCGTCGGCGAGCATGATCGCCGGGCCCTTCGCCAACGCGCGGGCGATCGCAACGCGCTGGCGCTCACCGCCCGAGAGCTCCCCGGGCCGGTGGGCGACTCGGTGCGCGAGCCCCACCCGCTCGAGGGCCAGCGCGGCAGCGTCTCGACGCGATCCAAGCGTCGCGCCGGTGTACAGCATGCCCGTGGCGACGTTGTCGAGCGCGGTGAGGCGTTCCTGCAGATGGAAGCCCTGGAACACGAACCCGATCTCGTGTGCCCGTAGCCCGGCGAGCTCGGCATCGGACGCGTCCGCCACGTCGCGGCCCGCGACCGTCACGGCGCCGCTGCTCGGCCGCTCGAGCGTTCCCAGAATCGTGAGCATCGTCGTCTTGCCCGATCCCGAGGGACCCACGACTGCAACCTGGTCGCCGGCAGTGATGTCGATGCTGACGTCATCGAGCGCACGCACGCGGCCCGCGTACTCCTTGCTCACCCGCTCGAGGCGAAGGGCGCTCATCCCTCGGAGGCGAACAGCGCTCATCCCTGGGAATCGGTGACCTGCAGTCCCTCGATCAGCTCGCTGCCGGATATCTGGACGTAGCCGGCGGCGAACAGGCCGGGCGTGACCGGGATCAGCCTGTGGGGCGGACTCGCCTCCTGGATCGCATAGCCGCCCCCGGCGGTGGCCAGCAGGGCCGTGACCGGCACCGACAACACGTTCCGTTCGACCTGCTGCTCGAAGTTGACGCTGACCGCCGCCTGATCCAGTCCGGCGACCTTTGCCGCGCGACCGAGCGCGATCGTCACCGGGATCGTGGCCGACGGGGCGCTCGAGCCGGCCGCCCCCGATGAGCCGCTGGCGGTCGAACTCTGGGCCACTGGACTGACGTGAGTGATCCTGCCGTCGACAGTGCTCCCGTCTGGCAGCTGCACCGTCACCGGCTCGCCGACGACGGCCTCGCTCTGCTTGGTTGCGTCGAGTTGGACCGAGACGACCACCTGGTTGGAAGTGGTGCTCATCACCGGCGTCGCCGTCGCCGTGCCCGAGGATGAACCGCTCGAACCGAGCGAGGCGCCGGTCGATCCGCCACTGGCGGATCCGCCGGCGCCCCTCGTCGCACTCGCGGCGCTGCTCGCGCCCGCCGCGCGGCCGCCCGATCCGCCGGACGAGCTCGCTAGCCGTTTGAGCTCGGCCACCAGCTGGGCGAGGAGCTGCTGCGCGGTCGGACTCGAGGACCGGTTCGACGAGGGCTTCGTCGGCGGGGGGCAACCCCGGCCTGGCGTCGTCGGGTGGTTGGGCGAGGTCGTCGTCCCACTAGCGGTCGATGAGGAGCCGCTGCCGCAGCGCGGCGCGAGCAGCTGACCGGCGCCCTCCGACGCCAACGCGTCCTTCCCCGCCGCGCCCCGACCCACGGCGTCCTGCTTGACGGAATCGGTCGTGAAGCTGACGAACTCGCTGCCCGGGCGAACACTGGTCGACGCCGGGGTGTTCGACCCGCCCGAGCCCGAGCCACCGGATCCACCGGAGCCCGAGCCACCCGATCCACCGGAGCCCGAGCCACCCGAGCCTGAGCCGCCTGAGCCGCCGCTTGCGCCAGTCGAGCCGAGCGTGGTGTCGATCGCCGTGACCCGCTGAACCCCGGGTAGGAATACCACCTGGCCAAGCTTCACGACGCCGGTTTGAGACTGGCCCAGCGATCCCTGCCACGCCTCGACCGCGGCGGAGGTGGCCGCGTCGAAAGTCTGGTTGATCGTGATCTGGCGGCTCGGGTCGAACCCCAGCGAGACCAGGTTCTGCTTGAGCTCCTGGACGTCTGGGCCGTCCGAGACGCCGGCGGACAGGTCGCGGTAGGCGGGCACGTTGCCGGCGAACAGCACGACCGGC
>JAFASB010000313.1 GCA_019244985.1 Acidimicrobiia bacterium
ACGACCGGCTCGATGATCACGTCGCGGGGATCTTCCATCAGGCCTGCTCCTCGGGCGGTGCCGTCTCCGACGCCACGGCCGGTGCCTCGGGCTCGGGGACCGGGGCGGGCTCGGGGGCGGGCTCGGCGGCGGGGGGCGGGGCCGCCGCTGCTGCGGGAGCCGCAGCAGCCTGCCCAGCGCCGGGAAGGGTCGCCCTCGTGAAGACGATCCAGTCATTGCGGAGAATGTCGTAGGCGTTCAGCTGCGAAGCCCGGATCGGCTGGACGTCGGGAAGGTTGCGGAAGGACTTGGCAGCAGTCACGTCGTCGTGCTCGAGGACGACGAGCACCTTGCCGGTCAGACCAAGAGCGTCGAGAGCCTGCTTCGCCTCGCGGGTCTTGGGCCCGGCGAAATCCCACGCGTCGACCACGGCGACCTTGCCGTCGGCGGCGCGGTCCGAAAGGGCCGAACGCAGCGCCAGCTCGATCATCTTCTTCGGTGTCTTCTGGCTGTAGTCGCGCGGCTTGGGGCCCATGGCGACGCCGCCGCCGGTCCAGTGCGGCGAGCGCGTGGAGCCCTGGCGGGCCCGGCCCGTGCCCTTCTGGCGCCACGGCTTCGCACCGCCGCCGCGCACCTCGGCGCGGGTAAGCGTGCTGTGGGTGCCGCGGCGCGCGGCCGCCAGCTGGGCGGTGATGACCTGGTGAAGCACGTCCTGGTTGGGCTCGATGCCGAAGAGAGCGGCATCGAGCTCGACGCTGCCCTTCGACTCGCCGGTGCGCGTGCGGACGTCGACGCTCGCCATCAGCCCGCCTCCCTCACCGGTTGCTTCACCGCATTCCGGAGGAGGACCACGCCACCCCGGGGGCCGGGGAGGGCCCCCTTGATGAGGACGATCTCCCGCTCCGGGTCGGCCTGGACGACCTCCAGGTTCAGGGTGGTCACCCGCTGGTGACCCATGCGCCCGGCCATTCGGGTGCCCTTGAACACCCTCGACGGCGTGGCGCAGGCCCCGATGGCGCCGGGTGCTCGGTGCACCTTGTGGGCGCCGTGACCTGCCCCGAGACCCTTGAAGTTGTGACGCTTCATCACGCCCGCGAAGCCCTTGCCCTTGCTGACGGCGGTGGCGTCGACCAACTCGCCGGCGGAGAAGACGTCGGCCTTGAGCTCCTGGCCGACCTGGTAGCCGCTGCTGTCGTCGACCCGCAGCTCGACGACCTTCTTGCCCGGCTCCACGCCCGCCTTGGCGAAATGCCCGGCCTCGGGTCGCGTCAGCTTGGAGGTCTTCACGTGGCCGAAGGTGACCTGGAGCGCGCTGTAGCCGTCGTGCTCCTGCGTCTTCACCTGCACAATCCGGCAGGGAGCCACGCGCACGACGGTGACCGGCACGGCCCGGTTCTGGTCGTCCCAGATCTGAGTCATGCCGACTTTTTCGCCGACGATCGCCTTCTGTGCCATCTCTCTTCTCACGCGAATGCCTCGCACGGGCAGACCCGGCGAGGCATTGATCTGTTGTGCCGTGGGGTTCCCGCGCAGGCGGGCGCCCACGGACTTCGGTTGACGGACGCAGGAGGCGGACGTGCCTCCGGAACCCGTCGACTATAGCGAAATCTGAGAGCCCCGCTCCCGGGGCTCCGGCGGCCTAGGGCCCGAAGTACCCCACGACGTCGAAGATGGCGTGGGCCGACCCGGCCAGGTTGTAGAGGTCGACCTTGCCGTCGGCGCCGAGCTTGACCACCACCAGGTTGGGGATGGTCTCGCCGGCGACGAAGTTGAGGTTCGACGCGTTGGGCCTGCTGGGGGCGTCGGAGGGATACACGGTGAAGAACCCGTTGGCCGTGGCGCCGGTCTCGGTGACGTTGACCACGACAGCCGTGGCGCCCGTGACCGGCACCCCACCCTGTCCCGCCACCTGGACCGGGCGGGTCTCGCCCTGGCCCAGCGGCGTGTTGTTCGTCCTGGTGTCGAGGATTCGCGAGGGGGTGAGGGCCGAGTAGGCGGACCCACCCGAGCCGTAGTACCCCACGACGTCGAAGATGGCGTGTGCCGATCCCGCCAGGTTGTAGAGGTCCACCTTGCCGTCGGCACCGAGCTTGACCACCGCCAGGTTGGGGATGGTCTCGCCGGCGACGAAGTTCAGGTTCGACGCGTTGGGCCTGCTGGGGGCGTCGGAGGGATACACGGTGAAGAAGCCGTTGGCCGTCGCCCCCGTCTCGGTGACGTTGACCACCACGGCGGAGACGCCCGAAGCCGGGACCCCGCCCTGTCCGGCCACCTGCACCGACCGGGTCTGGCCCTGCGTGAGCGGGGCATTGGTGGTCCGGGTGTCGAGGATCCGGGCGGGGCTCAGTGGCGTATAGCGGTCACCCGGGACGACCGAACCGTCTGAGTACCAGCCGACGACGTCGGCGACGACGTGGGTGAGCCCAGCGAGGTTGTAGACGCTGAACTTCCCGCCGGTCCCCACTTTCACTGTCACCAAGTTGGCGATCGTCTCACCCGCTACGAAGTTGAGATTCGACGCGGCCGGACGCGCGATGCCCGCTGGATATGCCGTCAGATAAGACGCCGCGGTCGGCTGGGTTGCCGTCAGATTGACGACGACGGCGGTCACGCCCGCGGCCGGGACACCGCCCTGGCCGGTCGCTTGGATGTCGATGCTCCGGTTCTGGCCGATCGGACTGTTGGTCGTTCGCGTGTCGAGGATGCGGGCGGGCGACAGCGGAACGAACGTCCCATTCGGATCCTGGCTCAACGGCTGCCAATCAGGGAACTGGTCGTTTCCCTGCGTGGTGGTGATCGTGTGGATGTTGGACCCGTCGGCGTTCATGACAGCGAGGCTCGATCCCGTGGTGGAGGCGCGCGCCGTCTGGAAGACGATGCGTGACCCATCCCGCGACCACCGGGGCCAGTCAGCCGTCGTGGACGGATAGAGGAGCGTCGAGTTCGATCCGTCGATGCCGACGACTCGAATGCCATCCGCGCCGTCGAACACCACCTTCGATCCGTCCGGCGACACGCTCGGTGCGCTCCCTGATTCGGAAGGCAGGAGCGGCGTCCGCTCGGAGCCGTCCGCATTCATGCGCCACAGCTGGTGATTGTTGAGGAACACAATCCCCTGGCTGTCGGGGGTCCACGCCGGTGCCACACCCGTGCCGAGATGCGTCTCGCCCGTGCCGTCGATGTTCACGGTCGCGATGTCGATCGTGTTGGCTGCGGTGCCGGGACGGATGTACGCCAGCTTCGTGCCGTCGGGCGACCAAGAGATGAACAGCGCGGGATTGTCGGAGACACGACGAGGGCTCGACCCATCGGCATTGATGACGTATACGCCCTGGGGCGCCGGGCCCCCGTCGATCGCCAGCTGTGTGCCGTCCGGTGACCACGACGGCGTGGCGGATCCGCCGGGATCGCTCGTGATCTGCCGCGCGTCCGATCCGTCTGCATTCGCGGTGAAGATCTGCCCGACCGATCCGACCTGACGGGTGAACGCGATCCGTCCATTGAACATCGACACCGGCGTGACCGAGTTCGACGGATCTGACACCGTCCCCGGCCCAGCGCTGTTCACCGCCTGAACCGTGAATGTGTAGCGCGTGCCGTTGGTGAGGCCCGGGACCGTGGCGGTCGCTTGCGTCGCGAACACGGTCACCGAGGCCCCGCCCGGCGACGCCGTCACCGTGTAGCCCGTGATCGGCACACCACCGTCGTACACAGGCGCAGTC
>JAFASB010000365.1 GCA_019244985.1 Acidimicrobiia bacterium
AGCGGCAGATCGTCGACTCGATGCGGGCTACCCACGCCGAGAGATGGTTGCCGGGCGGGGCCGCGGCCCTCCGCGCCGGCGTCGTGCCGGGCCCGACCGAGCTCAACCACCCGCCGCTCTACTACGACGTCGCCGCCGTCCTGTTACGGCCGTTCGGCTCGCTGCCCGTCGTTGCGCGGCTTGCCGTTCTCCGCATCCTCGGGGTCGTCCTCGCGACCGCGGTCGTGTGGTGCTGCGGCGCCGCCGGTCGCCTGCTGTTCCCCCGGAAGCGCTGGGCCGAGGCAATCGGTGCTGTGGCGCTCGCGGTGCCGACCTTCGTCGTCTTCGCCGGCGCCGTGAACAACGACGCGCTCGCCCAGCTCCTCGCCGCCTTGCTCCTCCTCTTGCTGCTCGCGGGAGTCGTCGACGCCGCGCGCATCGCCCGGCCCCTTCCGTGGTTCGGTCTCATCGTCGTGCTGCTCGTGCTCGGCGTCCTGACCAAGCGCACGTTCGTACCGCTGCTCCCGGTCGTCCTCGTCGCCGTCGCCGTGCGCGTCCGGCCCCATCCGCGGGCGATGCTGGCGGCGTTGGCCGCAGTCGAGGCCGTCGCCGGGCTCGTGCTCGTCACGGGCGCCGACGCCAGGCTCGCCAGCTGGCACCGGGCGACGATGACTGGTGCGGCGCGGTGCGCCGCGGGCCACGGTGACAAGTGGGCGATCTGTCTGACGCCCTCGTCGTACCAGGTCAGCCAGAAGGTGCCGCTCGTCGACGCGGACGAGCTCGGCGGTGAGACGGTGCGCGCCGCGGTATGGATACGCGGCGACAACTCCGAATTCGCCCTCGACGTCAACACCGACCGGGGACCGGTGGCCCACGCCGACGAGGAGGCGACCCCGGAGTGGCGATACGTCGTCGTGACCGGGCACGTGCCCGTGAAGCCCGCCTTCCTCGGGCTGGCATTGACGAAGAAGGGACCCGGCATCGTCGCGGTCGACGACGTCAAGCTCGGTCCCTTCGACCCCACGCAGCCGGGCACCTACACCGACCCGACCGTCGACCTTCCCGGACCGAACTTCATCACCAACGGCTCTGGCGAGTCGGCGGTGCTCAGCGCGCCGGCCGCGCTGCCGGGTCCGATTCGGCGCGTGGTCGACGGCGCCGTCGATTCCGTCGACGGACTGGCCCGCCAGCCGGGCGCCGTGGTCGACTCGGCGGGCATCCTCACCCGGCGGGCCGCGGAGGGCTTCGGCTCGTTCTGGGGAACGGTCGGCTGGCAGGTCCCGATGCCCCTGTTCCCGGTCGCTCTCCAGTGGGCGCTCGCGGTGCTCGTCGCGGCCGGGCTGGCCGGGTTCGTCGCCCTCGTGCTGCGACGGGGATTCCCGTTGCCACCAGCGGCGGTGCTGGCCGCGGCCATCGTGTGTGTCGGAGCGGCGGCCGTGCTGCAGACGGTCCCTCCCACGGAGGTGGAGGCGATCAGTGGTCGCTATCTGTTCCCGGCGCTGCTCGCCTTCGCCGTCCTCGTGACCGCCGGCTGGCGCCACCTTTGGCCGGCCACGACGAACACGTTCCGCCTGGCGGCGCGCCTCGCCATCCCGGTGATGCACCTGCTGTTCATCGTCTTTGTTCTGGTGCCGTTCCTGTCCTGATCACGCAGCGGTGATCACCAGCGCGAACGAGGTCGACACGAAGCCGTCCAGGTCGACGCGCAGCACGGGCCGGTCGGCCCACTGAACCCACGGACGGCCGTCCACGTAGCGGTCCAGGACGCCGTCTCCAGCGTCGTAGTCGAGCGGCGCCACCACGTGGCCCTTGGCCTCCAGTCTCGCCGCCAGGCTGTCGATGTCGCGCTTCCTGTAGAGCACGGTTGGACCGTCGGCCAGGGTGCGGTCGTCGCTCGAGAGGTTCAGCTCGGTGGTGTGCACTGCGATCCCGCCCGGACGAAGACATTGCAGCGACCGCTCGACGAAGCGGGCGCCGGCTTCGAGTGAACCGAGGTGCTCCATGGCACACAGCGACCAACAGAAGTCGAATCCAATGAGGTCGTCCGGTACGGCGGTCATGTCGACGGGCCGGAACGTCACCCGGGAGTCGAACAGCTGCGGATCGCAGAGAGCAGGACGCGCCAGGCCTTCCCGGTTCCCCGTGTACTCCCCTGTCGACGCCCAGCGCGCCGCGTCGTCGTTGGTCGACGGCTGATCGGTGGCCAACACAGAGCATCCGCACGACGCGAGATAGGCGGGCAGGGGTTCTCGTCCGACACCGAAGCCCACCCCGCGGCTGCCTTCCCCGATGGCGCCCATCTGATCGAAGACGCCGACTGCGTAGGCGTACTCCCAGTGCTTCCGGTTGAAAAGAGGCTCCAGACCCAGGCGACGGCACCACTCGGCATAGGTCGGGCTCGCGCAGCGCGCTTGCGTGCAGACGCACGAGGATGCCGGAGGCGACCACGGATCGACAGCCGGCGCCGGAGCGGCTCGCGCCAGCGCGAGGGCGATGACCGCCTGGTTGTAGCGGGACCGCTCGAGCGCCAGCTGCTGCTCGCGCAGCTTCCGCATGCCGCGGATCAGTTCGCGCGCCTTTGAGACGCGATCAGGCACAGGGCAGTATTGCGCTCAGCGAAGACGGCGAAGGAGACCGCGGCCACCGTTGACGACGACGTCGGGCTCGTGGTCGTACTCGTCAGCGTGACCGCTGACGTCGACGGTATGGCCGTTGGACGCCGGTAGTCGGAGCTCGGCCACGATGGCATTGCGGTGCTCGGTCAGCGCGTTGCTGATGCGGCTGCGGTCGCGGACCAACAGCCGCGCCAGGTCGGCGACCGCCTTGCGCAGGTCGTCTGCGACGCCGGCCAGGTCATCGGACATCACGTCAACGGCGCGGTTCTCGATGTCGACCGCCAGGTCGTCGAGCG
>JAFASB010000280.1 GCA_019244985.1 Acidimicrobiia bacterium
GGGGCTACGCGGGCGAGATCGGCCACACCGTCGTCGTCGAGGACGGGCGCCTGTGCGGGTGCGGCCACAAGGGCCATCTCGAGGCCTACGCGGGGCGGGCGTCGCTCGAGCGCGAGGCCCGGGCCCGAGCCGAGGCCGGCCCCACGAACAAGCTGGTCGAGCTCGCCGGCGACGGGCGCATGACTTCCAAGATCTGGGCAGACGCCCTCGATGCCCGTGACCCGGTCGCCATCGACCTGATCGACGGCGCCGTCTCCGCCCTCGGTGTGGCCATCGCCGACGCCGTCACGCTCCTGGACCTCGATCTGATGATCATCGGCGGGGGCCTCGGCGACCGGCTGGGGCCCACGTTCGTGGGCCGCATCGAGCAGGCGGCACGCGAACAGATCTTCGCCCATGGGTCCCCGGCGCGCGTGGTACCTGCCGCCCTCGGCGACCAGTCGGGTGCGCTCGGGGCGGCTCTGATGGCCGCCGATTCCACCTGACGCGCGCCCGGCGCCACGGCGCTGACGCGCAACGTAGGATGAAGAAATGTCCATGCACCTCGATGAAGACGCCGTCGAGGCCGAGGACGCCGAGAGTCGCCTGCGTGCGATCAGTGCTCGCGAAGACCGGCGGTACCTCAACCGCGAGCTGTCCTGGCTGGATTTCAACGCGCGGGTCCTCGCTCTCGCCGAAGACGACAGCCTGCCGCTCCTCGAGCGGGCCAAGTTCCTCGCCATCTTCGCCGAGAACCTCGACGAGTTCTTCCAGGTGCGCGTCGCCGGCCTGAAGGACCAGATGGCCGCGGGCCTGGGCGGCACGCCACGGGGCGACGGCGACAGCCCTGCCGACCAGCTTCAGGCCATCAGGGCGCAGACCGAGAAGCTGGTCGACCGCCAGGAGCAGGCCTTCCTCAAGTCGATTGCGCCGGCGCTCAGCGAATGCGGGATCGTCTTCTCAGAGTGGGACGAGCTCGACGACGACGACCGCTCGTATCTGGTCGACGTCTTCCAGAAGAACATCTATCCGGTGCTGACACCGCTCGCCGTCGACCCCGGGCACCCGTTTCCGTACATCTCGAACCTGTCGCTGAACCTGGCGGTCATCGTTCATGACCCAACGTCCGGTGAGCGGCGGTTCGCGCGCCTCAAGGTCCCGCCTCTTCTGCCGCGGTTCGTCGTCATGCCCGACGGTGAGCGCTTCGTGCCCCTCGAGCAGGTCATCGCCGAACACCTTCACTTGCTGTTTCCCGGGATGGACGTCGAGTCAGTGTCGGCCTTCCGCGTCACGCGCAACGCCGACCTCAGCCTGGAAGAGGATGAGGCCGACGACCTGCTCGTCGCAGTCGAGATGGAGCTGCGCCGCCGCCGCTTCGGGCGCGCCGTGCGCCTCGAGGTCGACGTGGCTACCACTCAGGAGGTCACCGAGCTCCTCCTGCGCGAACTGGACCTCGGACCCGACGACCTCTATCGGGTCGAAGGGCCGCTCGAGCTCGGCGGGCTGTGGGCGGTCTACGACCTGCCGCGGCCGGAGCTCAAGGACGACCCGTGGGTTCCGGTGACCCAGCCCCGGCTCAGCGCTGCCGACGAAGATGGGGGTCACACGATCTTCTCGGTCATCCGCGACGGCGAGGTGCTCGTCCACCATCCATACGACAGCTTCGCGACGTCGGTGGAGCTTCTCATCGAGCAGGCGGCGCGTGACCCGCAGGTACTCGCCATCAAGCAGACCCTGTACCGCACGTCGGGTGACAGCCCGATCGTGCGGGCCCTGATCCACGCGGCAGAACAGGGCAAGCAGGTCGTGGCCCTCGTCGAGCTCAAAGCACGGTTCGACGAGCAGGCCAACATCGCATGGGCGAAGGCGCTCGAGCAGGCGGGAGTGCACGTGGTGTACGGCCTTGTCGGCCTGAAGACGCACTGCAAGACGGCGCTCGTCGTTCGCGAGGAGGGCAGCGTCGTCCGCCGCTACTGCCACGTCGGTACCGGCAACTACAACTCGAAGACAGCGCGCCTGTACGAAGACGTCGGCTTGCTGTCGTGCGACCCGGCGTTGGGCGAGGACCTCACCGAGTTGTTCAACTACCTCACCGGCTACAGCCGCAAAGTCGATTACCGCAAGCTCCTCGTGGCACCCCTGACGCTGCGCAAGGAGATCCTGCGCCGGATCCAGGAGCAGACCACCGCGGACGGCCGCATCGTGATGAAGATGAACAACCTCGTCGACCAGGAGGTCATCGACGCGCTGTATGCGGCGTCCCAAGCGGGGGCTGAGATCGACCTCATCGTCCGGGGAATGTGTTGTCTTCGGCCGGGTGTGCCGGGCATGTCGGACAACATCACCGTGCGCTCGATCGTCGGCCGTTACCTCGAGCACTCGCGCATCTACGGCTTCGGAAAGCGTCGCCGGCGCAAGTACTACATCGGGTCCGCCGACCTCATGCCTCGGAACCTCGACCGCCGTGTCGAGGCGCTGGCGCCCGTTACCGACGACGAGCTGATCGACCGCTTGCAGGGAATCCTGGACATCAACCGCGAGGACGACACGCTGGCGTGGGAGCTCGGTCCTGACGGCGTGTGGACGAAGGTCCCCACGACCGAAAGCGTGAACACTCACCGTCGGCTGCAGGAGCTCGCTCTCGAGCGGACCCGTCGCCGGCGCGAGACATCGCTCGACGCGTGAAGGCCCACACCGAGCGCGAGATCAAGCTCGCCGCGCCCGACGGGTTCCGGTTCCCGCGCCTCGAGACGTCAGTCAACGGGCTGACGATCGCTCCGCTGGCACGGCGGACGCTGACGGCGACGTACTACGACACACCCGATCTGCGACTGGCCCGCTGGGGGCTCACCGTGCGCTACCGCACGGGCGAGAACACGGGCTGGACGGTGAAGCTCCCCGACGGCGATGGCGGGCCCGCGCTCGTCCGCCGCGAGCTGTCTTTCGAGGGAAGCCCGGCGGCGATGCCAGCGGAGCTGTTGGACCTGTTGCGCGCGTACCTGCGCCGCGACGGGTTGTGCGAGGTCGCCAAGCTGCGCACGATCCGTTCGGGCGTTCAGCTGCAGGGCGCCGAGGGTTTGACCGAGGTCGAGGTCGTCGACGACCGGGTCGCCGTCTACGACGGACGCACGATCATCGGCCGCTTCCGCCAGCTCGAGGTCGAGGCCACCGACGAGCGCGGCGTCGACATGATGTCGGTCGTCGCCGAGCGCCTGGTCGCCGCCGGCGCGCAGCTCGACGATGTCGGTCCCAAGCTGGTGCACGCGCTGGGGCCCCGCGCCGCCGGATCGCCCGAGGTTCCGGCCGTCGGGTTGCATCCCGGGTCGCAGGCGGGCGACGCCGTGCGCGCCGCGCTGGCCGCCGGTGTGACCCGGCTCCTGCGCCATGACCCTGGTGTACGCGTCGGCGACGATCCCGAGGACGTGCACCAGGCACGCGTCGCCACTCGGCGCCTGCGCTCGGACCTGCGCACGTTCCGCTCGCTGCTCGACCAGGAGCGCGCCACGCCGCTGCGCGACGAGCTCAAATGGGTCGCCGACCTGTTGGGCGCGGCGCGCGACGCCGATGTGCTGCTCGAGCGACTGCGGCGCGACGCGGACAAGCTGCCCCAGCGCGATGCGGCTGCGGTTGCCGGGCTGCTGCGGCGGCTCGCCGCCGAGCGCGATCGGGCCCGTGTGCGCGTGCGGGAGGGCTTCAAATCCGACCGGTACGTCGACCTCATGGAGAAGCTCGTGGCGTTCGCCCAGGTGCCGCCGTTGGTCGGCGACTGGGCGTTGCCGGCGAGCGACGTCCTGCCGGGCCTCGTTGCGCCGACGTGGAAGCACCTGCGACGCTCGGTCGAGCAGCTCGAGGATCCCCCCAGGCCCGAGGAGCTGCACGAGGTGCGCATCAGGGCCAAGCGGTGCCGGTACGCATCGGAGGCCGTGGCACCCGCTGTTGGCAAGGACGCGTCACGCTTCGCGTCAGGGGTTGCCGCCGTGCAGAGCGTGCTCGGCGACCACCACGACGCGTACGTCGCCGATGCATGGCTCCGTGAGGCGAGCACGGTCGTCGACGCTGCCCAGGTGCTGGCGGCCGGGGAGCTGATCTCACTTCAGATGCTGGAGGCGTCTCGGCTGGAAGGCGAGTGGCACAAGACGTGGGAGAAGGCCTCGAAGAAGCGCCTGCGAAGGTGGCTGGGCTGAGCTGTTGAGCGATGTCGTCCTGGCCGCGGGGGGCGTCCTTTGGCGGCGGAAGAAGAGCGGAAAGCTCGAGGTGCTCCTCGTGCACCGGCCCAAGTACGACGACTGGACGCTGCCGAAGGGCAAGCTCGATGCCGGGGAGACCGCCGAGGACGCGGCCCTGCGCGAGGTCGAGGAGGAGACCGGCTTCCTGGCCAGGCTGGGAGACGAGCTGCCGTCCACCGAGTACCACGACCGTTACGGTCGACCGAAGCACGTCCGTTACTGGGTGATGGACATCACTGACGGCGAGTTCCGGCCCAATCGTGAGGTCGACGAGGTGCGGTGGCTCTCAGTGGGGGAGGCCGAGGAGCTCCTGACGTACGCCCGGGACCGGGACGTCCTCAGGGCCTTCCGTCGCGCGAAGCTGGGCGACTAATGGCCGTCCTTCTGGTGCGCCACGCTCGGGCTGGGAGCCGCAAGCACTGGGAGGGTCCTGACATCGAGCGCCCGCTGTCGAAGAAGGGGCGGCGTCAGGCCGAAGGTCTCGTCGACATGCTCACTCGGTATCCCATCGACGGGCTGGTCTCCAGCCCCTATGTCCGCTGCGTCCAGACGATCGAGCCGTTGGCCGAGAAGCTCAAGATCCGCATCGAGGAGCGGTCCGAGCTGGCCGAGGGCGGATCCGTCGACGCCTTGCTCAAGCTGCTGCGCGACGCGGGCGGGGCCACGGTCGTGTGGTGCACCCATGGCGACATCGTCCCGGCCGTCTTGGAGACCCTTCGCGGAGAGGACGGCGTCGAGCTCCCCGACGATCCCGAGTACCCGAAGGGCTCGGTCTGGGAGCTCGACCAGAACGACGAGGGCCGGGTCACCAAGGCCATTTACTTCCCGTCGCCCGAGCCCGACTAGCAGCGCTCCGTCCGTGCGCGTCGCCATCCTCGACGATTACTTCGACACGCTCCGCACGCTCGACGCGTTCTCGAAGCTCGAGACGCATTCGGTGACGGTGTGGACCGACCACGTCCAGGACCTCGATGCGTTGGCTTCGCGCCTCGACGACGCGGAGGCACTGGTGCTGATCCGGGAGCGCACGCACATCCGGGGGCCGTTGTTGGAGCGCCTCCCGAACCTGCGTCTGATCAGCCAGCGGAGCGTGTATCCGCACATCGACATCGACGCATGCACACGGCTCGGCATCATCGTCTCCTCGGACATGCACGCGGGCACGCCGTCGTTCGCGGCGGCGGAGCTCACATGGGGACTGGTGCTGGCGGCCATGCGCATGATCCCCCAGCAGGTCGCTTCGATGAAGGCAGGCCGATGGCAGACGGCGATGGGTCGCACCCTGCTGTTCAAGACGCTCGGCGTGTACGGCTACGGACGCATCGGCAAGGTCGTGGCCGGTTACGGCAAGGCGTTCGGGATGGAAGTCATGGCCTGGGGGACCGAGGGTTCGCTGTCGCGAGCTCGTGAGGATGGCGTGGCCACGGCCGCGTCAAGGGAGGCGTTCTTCTCCCAGTGCGACATCGTCTCGCTCCATCTCCGGCTGGTCGACGCGACTCGGGGACTCGTCACCGCTGAGGATCTGGCAGCCATGAAGCCGTCGTCGCTGTTGGTCAACACCAGCCGGGCCGGTCTGATCGAACCCGGGGCGATGGTCTCGGCGTTGCAGGCGGGGCGGCCCGGATACGCGGCAGTCGACGTCTACGAAGAGGAGCCGATGCTCGACGTCGACAATGCGCTGCTCAAGATGGACAACGTCGTGTGCACGCCGCACATCGGCTACGTCACCCGCGACGAGTGGGAAGTGCAGTTCGCCGACGTCTTCGACCAGATCAACGCCTACGCGGCCGGAACCCCGACCAACGTGGTCAACCTGGACGTCCTGGACCACACACGGCCCCTTCCAGCGACCTCTTGATCATTCTGGCGGTCGTGGACGCCCTATGGCGATGCCCACAACCGCCAGAACGCTCGTTTACTTCGCGTTCACCTGGCGGTCCCCGAAACTGCATGTGGGGGCACCTACAGTCGATCTGCGGTGCGGATAGCGGCCATCGATATGGGGACGAACTCGTTCCATCTGCTGGCTGTGGAGGCCCACCCCGACGGCACCTTCGTACCGCTGATCCGCGAGAAGGAGATGCTGCGTTTGGGCGACGCGGTCAGTCGTGACGGCCGCATCGGCGAACGTCTGATGGACGACGCCGTCGCCGCCATGCGCCGGTTCGGGGCCATGGCGGAGGGGATCGGCTGCGACGAGGTCATCGCCTGCGCGACGAGCGCCGTGCGCGAAGCGGACAACGGCAGCGAGCTCGTCGACCGCATCCTCGCCGAGACGGGCATCCGCCCCCGCGTGATCAGCGGCCGCGATGAAGCCCGCCTCATCTTCGCCGCCGTGCGGGCGAGTGTGCTCCTGGACCCGGCGCCCGCCCTCTGCTTCGACCTCGGCGGCGGCAGCCTCGAGGTCATGGTCGGCGACCGCGCCGGTCTGCTCTGGTCCACGAGCCTCAAGCTGGGCGTTGCCCGCCTCACGGCCGAGCTGATCGACAGCGATCCGCCCTCCGAGCACGACCAACGCCGCCTCCGCGACCGCATCACTGCGGCGCTCGCGCCCGTCGCCGACGTGGCCGCCGACCTCGGCCCCAAGACGGCCGTCGGCACGAGCGGCACGTTCTGCGACCTGGCGCGCATGGTCGCCGCCGCCAGCAACGGCGCCGACCACGTGTCGATCAATCAGCTCTGCATCACCAGGCAGGACTTCCTCGCCGTCCATGAGGAGATCGTGAGCACGCCGGCGCAGGAACGCCTCCGTATGTCGGGGCTCGACGCCCGCCGCGTCGATCTCATTCCGGCCGGGTCGATGGTGCTCGCAGTGGCGATGGAGCTGTTCGGCTTCGACGAGTTCACCGTGAGCGAATGGGCGCTTCGCGAAGGCATCGTCTTGGACGCCATCGGCCACCACGACCCCGCCGACTGGACCGGTGACCCGAGAGCGATGCGTCGGGCTTCGGTCATCTCCCTTGCTCGCCGCTGCGGATGGGACGAAGCGCACGGCGAACGTGTGGCACAGCTCGCCGGCGACCTGTTCGACCGCACGCTCCCGCTGCACCGGCTGTCGGGCGAGGACCGTGAGCTTCT
>JAFASB010000398.1 GCA_019244985.1 Acidimicrobiia bacterium
GAACAGCCGCCGCCCCGTCGCCGGGTCCTCCGCCGACGTGAAGTAGACCCCGGGCGACCGCACGAGCTGCGACACCACCACCCGCTCGGTCCCGTTGACGATGAACGTGCCGCGGTGGGTCATCATCGGAAAGTCGCCCATGAAGACCGTCTGCTCTTTGATCTCGCCGGTGGTTGCGTTGAGGAAGCGGGCTCGCACGAAGACGGGCGCCGCGTAGGTCATGTCCTTTTCCTTGCACTCCTCCACCGAGAACTTCGGCGGCGGGCGCAGGTCGGGGTCGCCGGCCTCGAACTCGAGCTCCAGCCGGAGCTGGCCGGTGAAGTCCTCGATGGGGCTGATGTCGGCGAAGGTTTCGGACAGGCCGCGATCAAGGAACCACTTGAACGACTCGCGCTGAATCGCGATGAGGTCGGGCAGGTCGAGGACCTGGTCGAGGCTGGCGAAAGAAAAACGTTCCCGGGCGACGGAACGAGGCAAGGCGACTCCTCAGGGTGCCAACGACGGAGCCGGGACGCGACCCATCAAGCCGGTTGGAGCAGAAGGCTTGACGCGGACGGGCACGGCAACGCGTCAGTTTACGCCTGAAGAGACGCGAGGGCAAGGCCCCCGGATCGGGCTGCGCAGAGGGTAAGCCCAAAGGCGGGCAAGGTCAAGGCTTGACAGGCTGCCACCACCCCCGAAACGCCGGGAGGCCCCCTCCCTCCGAAGGGCCTGACCAGCGAAAATGGCTTCGCGTGACCGCTGTGTGGATTGCTGCCCGGGCCCAGCTGCGACGCCGCTGGGGAGCCACGATCGCCCTCGTCCTGCTGGTCGGGCTGACGGGCGGGGTCGTCATCGCCGCGATCGCGGGTGCGAGCCGCACCGACTCGGCGATGAAGCGGTTCGTTCGGTTCAGCCGGCCCGAGGACGCCTACGTCACCGTCAACGGGCCGATCCCCGCGGGCACCAACACCTTCCAGGGCCCGGGGCCCGACGTCAGCCCTGCCGAGAAGCAGGCCTACATCGACAAGCTGCTCGCCGACCGCGACGCCCTCGTCCACCTCCCCCAGGTCGCCGAAGCAGGGCGGGCGCCGTACATGCTCGTGTCGCCCGACAAGGACGGCAAACAGCTGGGCGCCATCAACGTGTTCGCGGCGGCCGACGGCCACGCCTTCCGCACCATCGACCGCCCCAGGGTCCTCCACGGCCGGCTGGCGCGCCTCGACCGTGCCGACGAAGCGGTGATCGACGACGTCACAGCCGGGCTGCGACACCTCCACGTCGGCAGCCGGGTGACGATGTGGTCGTACACGGCACAGGCGAATCTCAACGCGGCCACGAGCGGCTTCGGACACTTCCCGCCGCCCGACGGCCCGTCGTACACGTTCCGCATCGTGGGCGTCGTGCGGTCGCCGGCCGAGGTCAACGTGCCTCCCCAGTCGGTGGCCCAAGACGCTCTGTACCAGGGCCAAGGCGGGATGGTCCTGACGCCGGCATTCCTGCAGAAGTGGTCGGACGACCAGGGCCAATCGGTTGAAGCGCTTCCCGGGATCGAGGGCTTCCGCATCCGCTTTCGTCCCGGTGCGGACGTGGCCGCCTTCCAGCATGCGTTGCCCGCGCTCGACGTCAGGCCCGAGGACGTGCACATCGGCGGATCGGACATCCAGAACGCGGCCGACAAGACCCAGAAGGCCATCCACCTCGAGGCCCTGGCGCTGCTGCTGTTCGCGGGACTATCGGGCCTGGCGGGCGTGGTTGTCGTCGGCCAAGCCCTGGCCCGGCAGGTGGTGAGCGACGGCGAGGACAACCAGACACTCGCCGCCCTCGGCCTCGGCCCGAATCAACTGATCGTGGTGTCGGTCACCCGGGCAGCGGTCGTCGCTCTCGCCGGTGCGGTACTCGCGGTGACCTGCGCCATCGCGCTCTCGCCGCTGGCGCCGATCGGCATGGCGCGCCGGGCGGAGATCCATCCGGGGCTGTCTTTCAACGTCGCAGTCCTCGCCATCGGGTTCGTCAGTGTCGTCGCGATGACCATCGCCCGGGTGTCGATCCCCGCGTGGCGGACTGCGTCGACAGGAGCCGATGCCAGCGCCGAGGACGCGACAGTCCGACCGGGCCGGGTGACGAGCGCCGTCGCCGGCTCCGGGCTCGGCCCCGCTGCGGTCGCGGGGGTGGGTATGTCGTTCGAGCGCGGGCGGGGCCTCGCCTTTCGAACGGCGCTCGTGGGAACCCTCGTCGCCGTCGCCGGCGTCGTCGCCGCCGTGACATTCGGCGTCAGCCTGAACCACCTCGTCGATTCGCCCAGACAGCAGGGCTGGAACTGGGACGTGGTCGTCGGCAACCCCAACACGCAGCCCTACAGCGGCGACCCGACCGGGCTGTCCCTGCACGACCAGATGGTCATGACCCTGTCATCCAATCCGAACGTCGGTGGTTTTTCAGGCTTCGCCCTTG
>JAFASB010000456.1 GCA_019244985.1 Acidimicrobiia bacterium
CAGCGAGCCGGGGCCGGGGCCGGCAACCCCGATCGACACAACCGGAAGGCACGGCGCGGCGATCAGACCGTGCTCGAGACACGCTGAGATGCCAGCTCCCCGGGCATCTCAGGACCCACCCAGCTCGCGGTGGATGTCCTCGACCGACTGCTTCGCGTCACCGAAGAGCATCTGGGTGTTGTCGTTGTAGAACATCTCGTTGTCGATCCCGGCGAAGCCCGGGCTCATGCTTCGCTTGATCACGATCACTCGCTTGGAGTGATCGACGTCGAGGATCGGCATGCCGTAGATCGGGCTGTCCTGCTCGTCGCGGGCGGCCGGGTTGGTCACGTCGTTCGCCCCGATGACCACGCTGACGTCGGTGTCGGGGAACTCCGTGTTGGCCGCCTCCATCTCTTTGAGCTGCTCGTAGGGCACGTCGACCTCGGCCAGCAGCACGTTCATGTGCCCGGGCATCCGCCCGGCGACTGGGTGGATCGCGTAGCTGACCTCGATGTTGCGCTCCTCTAGCGCGCCGGCGAGATCGGCGAGCGACCGCTGCGCCTGCGCGACCGCGAGTCCGTAACCCGGTACGATCATGACCTTGGACGCCTGGGCCAAGGTGGTCGCGGCGTCCTGGGCGTCGGTGCGGTTCACCGGACGCTGCTCCTCGCCCTCGCTCGCCTCGGCGGCTCCACCCCCGAAACCACCCGCGACGATCGCGGGGACGGAGCGGTTCATGGCCTGGGCCATGACGTTGGTGAGCACCGTCCCCGACGCTCCCACGAGGGCCCCCGCGACGATCAACGCCGTGTTGCCCAGCGCGATGCCGGTGCCCGCGGCGGAGAGCCCGGTGAAGGCGTTGAGCCCGGAGATCACCACCGGCATGTCCGCCCCCCCGATCGGGAGGACCAGCAGGCAGCCGGCCACCGAGGCAGCGACGAGCATGAAGACAAACACCAGCTGCGAGTTCGACCCGGCGAGCAGAAGGATGTACAGAGCCAGCGCCCCCAGCAGGAAGAACGCATTCGCCACGGCCTGACCAGGCAGCTTCAACGGCCCACTCGGCAGGATCTCCTGCAGCTTGGCGAAGGCGATCCCCGAGCCCCAGAACGAGATCGCCCCGATGATCGCGGCGAGCAGCTCGAAGACGCCCTCGGCGACGGGCAGCCCGCCGGCCTTGCGGAACTCCACCCATGCGATCAGGGACACCGCCCCGCCACCGACCCCGTTGAACAGCGCCACCATCTGGGGCATCTGGGTCATCTTGACCAGGCGAGCGGCGGGGACCCCCACCGCGGTACCCACGGCCAGGCCGACCACGATCCAGACGTAGTTGTTCACCTCGGGAAGGCCGAGGGTGACCAGGAACGCGATGAGCACCCCGGCGGCGGCGACGAGGTTCCCTCGGCGGGCGGTGGAGACGTTGGTGACCCCGGATACCCCATAGACGAACAGGACGAAGGCGACGATGTACCAGGCCTCGATCCACGCCGGCTCTTGGTAGAACCTCACGTGTCTGCGCTCACCTTGATGACGTCGCGGTCCTCGTCGGACTCCTGCGGGGCCGCGGCGGCAGGGCTCTGGCCGACCCGGAACATCACCAGCATCCGGTCGGTGACCAGGAACCCGCCGACGATGTTGATGGTGCCGAAGGCGATGGCGACGACGGCCAGGACCAGAGAGCCCCAATTCCCAGCCACGACCGAGCCGCCGATGGCGACCATCGCCCCGAGCAGCACCAGGCCGTGCAACGCGTTGGTGACCGACATCAGCGGGGTATGCAGCTGGTTCGGGATCCGCGAGATGATGTAGAAACCGACGAAGGCGGCCAGGAAGAACACCGCGATGCTGGTGGCAAGGCTCATGAGCTGTCCTCCTGGTCGTCGTGGCTCTGGTCGGTGGAGGTTTCGGTGGTCGAGTCCTGCTGCTGGTTCGGCTCGAGGAGTGCTCGGGCCTGCTCGTGGCGGATCTCCCCCTCGCGCACGACGCACGTGCCCGAGACGACCTCGTCGCCGAGGTCGATGTCGAGCTCGCCGTCGGAGATCAGGAGGTCGAGAAGGGACGCCACGTTGCGGGCGTAGAGCGTCGAGGCGTGCTCGGGAAGCGAGCTCGGCAGGTTCAGCGGACCGACGATGCGCACGTCATGCCGGACCACGGTCTCGCCCGGCTCGGTGAGCTCGCAGTTGCCGCCCGACTCGGCGGCCAGGTCAACCACCACCGCGCCAGGCTTGAGCCGACGGACCGCGTCCTCGGTCAACAGCAACGGCGCCGGGGCCCCCGGCACGAGGGCGGTGGAGATCACAACGTCGGCGCCGGTGACCTCCATCGACTTGGCGAGCAGCTCACGCTGGGTGGTCTGTTCGTCCTCGGTCAGCGCCCGGGCGTAACCGCCCTCCCCGCTGGCCTCACCGACACCCTCGAGCTGCAGCCATTTCGCGCCGAGGCTCTTGACCTGCTCGGCCACCTCCGGGCGGACGTCGAACCCGCCCACCTCGGCGCCCAGCCGCCGTGCGGTGGCGATGGCCTGCAGACCGGCGACCCCCGCGCCCAGCACCAGCACGGTACCCGGGCGGACGGAGCCGGCAGCGGTCATCAGCCCCGGGAAGAAGCGGCCGAGCTCTGTCGCCGCGATCAGCGCCCCCCGGTAGCCGGCGACGTTGCTCTGCGAGGACAACGCGTCCATCGACTGGGCACGAGAGATCCGCGGAACCGCCTCCAGGGCCAGCGCAGTCGCGCCCGAGTCACGCAGCGCCGCGAGGACCGCCGCGTCGGTGAACGGGCGCAGCAAGCCGATCAGCACCGTTTCCGGGCCCAGCCGGCGGAACTCGTCCTCAGTGGGCGCGGCGACCTTGACGACCACCTCCGCGTCCCACACCTGCCCGGGGTCGTCGACAACCGACGCCCCGGCGTCGTCGAACGCCGCGTCGGGGATCAGCGCCGCCTCCCCGGCCCCGGACTCCACGAGCACCTCATGCTCGCGGCCCACCAACGTCCGCACGACCTCGGGCACGAGCCCGACGCGCCGCTCGCCCGGCTCCGTCTCTCGGGGAACACCGATCTTCATGGGGGCTCCGACCGTATTGCGCATCACCGGCAACTGGGACGAGGTCGCCATCCTAACTGATCCTCCTGCCCTTCCCGGTACCCGCAGTGGATCTGTCCGCGCCGCCCGTGGCAGATCATGCGGGCCAGGCTGTGGCGGGGGACTCCTGGCCCGAGTTCCGCATCATTCGGCCGGTCTACAGCTAGAGCCCGTGTTGGCGGGCTGAGTCGGCCTGTTACGCATGAGGTCGTCCGCCGTCGCAAGGCTGGCGAGTCGTACCGGCTGGTCGCTTCGGCGCTCGACGAGCAGGGGCGTGCGCCCGCGGCGGGCTCCATCCTGGTCGGCGATGAGCGTGCGGGCGGTGGCCCAACGGGCTGGGCTGTCGTGAGCCAGGCGGACGGAGGCCGGCCCCTAGGAGCGGATGTAGCGCCCTCAGGGCCCGGCCTCGGGCTACGTGCAACTACTCGAGCACCGACAAACACGCGCGTTGACGAGGGCGTCGGCGCTACCGATCGGGCTCAGGTCCCCGCTCGGATTGGCCTGAGTGATGGCGTCGGAGAGCGTGTTCAAGGCGTCGTCGATCGGACGGTACTTCGGGTCGCCACTGCCGGCGTCGCCGAGGGCGGCGTTCGCAACCACGAACGGCGCGGACAGTGAGACCCCGCCCGGATCGTGCACGTCGGCGGGGAGACCCATCTGCACCCGCAGTGCCGGGGCGAGGTCGTCGGAGGCCACCGCGTTCTCGACGACGGGTGCAACGCCGGAGCGGTAGGCCTGGCAACCCTGGTGGGCCAGCGCGGCGGGCGAAGCGTTGGGGTCCACGGGGTCGCGCGGGTTGACCGGCGGCGGCGCCCACGTGCTCGGTGCAGGTGGCGAGACCGCTTGAGCGGGAGCAGGAGCAGCTGGGGCGGATGTTGCGGGCGCCGCGGGCCCGGGCGATGCGGAAGCCGGTCATGGGGGCGGGGCGCTCGGCAAGGGCGCGGGCGCCACGGCCGTAGCCGGAACCGGAGTGGGCCCGGAAACGATCGCGCCGACGATGCCCAGGACCATCAGCACCCCGAACCCGGCCGCCGAGGCCAGGAGCACTCGCCGAACCAGCTTCCGCCCGCGGGAGCGGGTCTTTGGGGCCGTCTGCTCGTTGTGGCGCCCCTGAGGATTGATGAGAATCGGCACCCTCGGCGCGTCGAGCCGGTCGTAATCCGTGCGACGGTGGCGTGCGCCCGACTCGACCATGGTCATCTCTGTCCCCCGGACGGTGGTAGTTGCCCACCTATCGATGCGAGACCTGTACCGTTACAGCTCCTGTCGGGTGGTCGACTCAACGAGGACGTCGTCGGTCGATGTGTCCGGGACTCACCTGGCCGGCGTCGACTGCTGGGCCATCGCCTACGGCCCTTAACGCCGACGGGATCACCTCGGCCCGGGG
>JAFASB010000539.1 GCA_019244985.1 Acidimicrobiia bacterium
CACCCCGGCATCCGCGGCGTGATGGTGCCGACGATGTGGCACGACCGCCCGCCCTATCACGACAAGATCTACGACCCCGTGTGGGCCGCCTGCCAGGCGCGCGGGCTCCCCGTGCACACACATTCGGGCGAGGCGCCCCAAGCCGAGTACGGCGACCACATCGGGATCTACCTGGCCGAGGTCGTGTGGTGGGCGGTGCGTCCCGGGTGGCACATGCTGTTCGGCGGCGTCTTCGAGCGCTACCCCGACCTGAAGTTCGTCGTCACCGAGGCGGCGGGGTACTGGGCCAACGACATGATGTGGAAGTGGGATCAGTACATGGGCGGCGGCCACACCACCAAGAAGATGGCGGCGATGCTGAAGGGCCGCATCTCCAAGCTCCCGTCCGATTACTTCGGCACCAACCTGTTCATCGGGGCGTCGACGATGTCGAAGGAGGAGATCCGCCGCCGCCACGTCATCGGTTGTGACGTGATGATGTGGGGCACCGACTATCCCCATCCCGAGGGGACGTGGCCGCACACGGTGGAGCGCCTGCAGTCGTCGTTCAACGACGTGCCCGTGGAGGACACGCGCAAGCTGCTGGGTGAGACGGCGGCCCGCGTCTACAACTTCGACCTCGACGAGCTTCGCCCGATCGCCGACCGGGTGGGTCCCACGCCCGCGGACCTGGGCCAGGACCCGTCGCTGCGCACCGACCCCCACGAGGTGGCCAACGCCCGCTGGTGGAAGAAGGAGTACGGAATCACCGGTTAGTCCTCGCCTCGTCGGACGTCTACAGGGAATGGAAGCCAAGAACCTCGGAGAGCTCTACGACCTGCCGCTGATGGACTGGGGCGCGATCGAGGCGCGTCTCGCCCAGGGCTTCAGCATGGCGCCCGACACCGGCGGCCCGAACCGCCACTCGTGCTGGCTGGCGACGATCAACCCCGACGGCAGTCCCCATGTCAACGGCATCGGTGCCCAGTGGGAGGACGGCACCTGGTGGTTCGAGACCGGGGAGTCGTCGCGAAAAGCGCGCAACATCGCCCGGGACCCTCGCTGCACACTGAGCGTCGCCGTCAACGAGTTCGACCTCGTTGTCGAGGGCACGGCCGAGAAGGTCACCGACCCGGAGACCGTCGCCAAGATGGCGAAGGTGTGGGCGGACGGGGGCTGGCCCTGCCGCGTCGACGAAAGCGGGACGGCGCTGACCGCCGACTTCAGCGCCCCGTCAGCAGGACCCCCGCCGTGGCACGTCTACAAGATCACCGCACACCGGGCGACGGCCCTAGGAACCCTGATGCCCGGCGGCGCCACCCAGTGGACGTTCTAGCCGCTCACCAGCTGCGCAGGACCTGGGCTTTGTCGAAGGCGTTGCAGGTGGAGTCTGGGGGGTAGTCGTCGGGAACCAACGGCCGCGACACTTCTTCGACGGTGGGGCCGATCTTGTCGCCCAACGCTCGCAGATGCTCGAGATCGAAGCCGTAGAAGGCGGCGGCGTTGGTCTCCACCATCTTGCGCACTTCGATCGGGTCGACGTCGGCGAAGGCGACCCGCAGCGCCTCGGTGGTGTACGGATAGCTGCCTTCGGAATGGGGATAGTCGGCGCCCCACATGAGGTGGTCGACGCCGACGTCGTAGCGGAGCGGTGACTCGCTCGGGCGCAGGAAGCTGGCGCCGACCCAGAAGTTCCGGTGGAAGTACTCGGTGGGCGTCATCGACAGGCCGTTGGCGACGGCGCCGAAGAACTTGGCCTCGGCGGCCTCGGGCAGCGTCATGCGCCGGTAGAACCAGTCGAGGGTCTCGAGGCCGCGCGGCAACCAGGCCACGCCCTGCTCGGTGAGCACGACGCGCAGGTCGGGATGGCGCTCGAGCACGCCCGAGAAGATCAGATGCCATACCGACCGGTGCGAGAACCACGGCAGCTCGATGAGCAGCATCGCCCGGGCCGCCTCGTGCACGCCGTAGTCCGGCGAACCGCTCCCCCCGTGGATGTGCACGGCGACGTCGAGCTCCTCGCACAGCTGCCACAACGGCTCGTAGTGGTCCTCCCACAACGGCGGCACCACGGAGTCAGGCGGGATGTTCGGCAGCAGCAGGCCGGCCAGGACGTTCATGTTCTCCTTGGCCCACCGGATCTCGGCCAACGCGTCGTCCATGTGGTTGACGAAGACCTGCACGCAGGCTGCGCGTCGACCCGGCGCTGCGGCGCAGAAGTCCGCCATCCAGCGGTTGTGGGCCTGCAGACCCGCCCAACGTCGCTCGTAGTCGGCCTCGGTCGGCGGCAAGGCGACGAGACCGCTCTCCTCGAAGAACGGCGGGACGGTGTTGGGGAACAGCACCTCGGCGACGATGCCGTCGGACTCCGTCTCCTCCAGACGCCGCTCGTTGTCGAAGTTGCGGTACTTCGTGGGCTCGAGGAGATCGGCGAAGGGGTTGACGTAGGTCTTCTCCCACGCGTCGAACTCGTCCCGCCACTGCGGCGCCAGGTAGCGCCGGTAGGCGTCGAAGTCGCCGCCGGCGTGGCCGTCGGCCGAGATGATCGTGTAGCGGTCGGTCATCGACATCAGAGTCTGGCAGCCGGCGGAAGCTCGCCCTTGGCGATGGCGTCGGCCCGGGCGTGGACGAGCTCGGCCGCCTCCTCCAAGCCATGCGAGATGATGAACTTGCCGTCCTTGATGCCCTGGAGAAGGAAGCGTCCGAGCTCGGGCAGGTCGACGGTGTCGGTCGGCATTCCGGCCGCCGCCAGCTGCTTCTTGAACTCCTCGAAGGTGGTGCCGGGCGCCGGCGCCCGCTCCTTCTGGCGGGCCAGCGACTGCGGCCGGTTGCGCTGGGCCGTCCAGAGCCCGGTCTCCAACAGGCCGCCGGAGGGATAGAAGACAGCGGCCCGCACGTCGGCGCCGCTCTGGGCCAGCTGGTGGGCGAGCGCCTCGGTGAAGCAGCTCACCGACGCCTTGCTCGACGCGTACACCGACGCGTACGGCACCGGCGCGATCCCGCCGTCCTGTGACGACGTGTTGACGACGACGCCAGGCTGTCCGGACTCGAGCATGCGGGGGACGAAGGCGAGAACACCGTGCGCCACGCCGAAGACGTTGACGCTGTAGCACCATCGCCAGTCGGTGGACTCCTGCTCCCACGGCTTCCCGCCGCCGCCGGACGTCACGCCCGCGTTGTTGAAGAGCAGGTGGCAGGCGCCTTCGGTGTCGTACACCGACTGGGCGAGGGCGTCGACCGAATCGAAATCAGAGACGTCCGTGCGGACGCCTCTGATCTGGCCGCGCTCGGCGAGCTCGCCCACCGTTTTGTCGAGCGCGGCCTCCTCGACGTCGGCGATCACGACCTTGGCGCCTTCCTCGAGAAGGGCCTCGACGATCCCCCGCCCGATCCCGCCGGCTCCGCCGGTCACCACCGCCACCCTGCCGTTCAGGTCCTGCACCGGCGCCCCCTCACACGCTGCGTTCTCGGGGTGGATAACCGCCGTATATCCGGTTCTCCACCCCGAGAACGCCAAAGGTTTCTCTGTAACAGTGTTCTAGCCGAACTTGAACACCCGGTACCAGGCATCGAGGGCAGCGGGGTCGCCGATCCGCTCGACCTCGCCGATGGGCGGCCGGTTGTAGAGCACGAGCTCGATGTCGGATACCGCGCCGCGCAGCGCCATGTCGCCCTTGGCGTGCTCACGGGTGATCTCGAGGCCATCGGGGTTCATGGCGATCAGCCACTCGTCGCCCTCGGTGCTGTGGAGGTGGAGCGTCTCGCCGTTGCCGCGGCCGGAGTCGGGCCAAGCGCCGACCATGACGAAGATCTCCTCGATGCCGTCAGCGGCGAACGCCGGTGGATCGATGGGCTGCGGCTTGCCGATCACGGTCTGGGCGTCGAACCGGTGGACGGCGGTCTCGTGGGCCATACGACGGGCGACGAAGCCGGCAGTCTGGTCGTTGGGATTCCACGTGTAGACCGTCGCGTCGGCCGACGCCGCTTTTAGCTCGTTGATGAGGAGACCGGCGACCTGGAGGAGCCACAGGCCGGCGGCCGGGCCCGGCTCGGCGTCGAACTGGGGCTTGGACCGGCCAGTTCCTTCGGCCAGCACGTGACTCCAGAACCCGAGCACGCCGCCCACGTGGATGGCGAGGTCCCGCACCGACCAGTCCGGACACGTCGGTACGCGATCGTCGGCGTCGGCGCGCATCAGCACCTTGGTGAACGCGCCCGTCTGCTGCTCGATGGCGTCGATGTACTCGGCGTATTCCACGCCGACTGTCTAACTCAGCTGGGAGGAGCGAGAACGATGGTCTGGATCTCGCAGTACTCCTCGAGGCCCTCGGGGCCGAGCTCACGGCCGATACCGGAGTTCTTGAACCCGCCGAACGGGTTCTTGAGGTCCATGAGCATCCCGGAGTTCACGGCGTAGGTGCCCGTGCGCACCCGCTTCGCCACCTCGACGGCACGGTTGGGATCGCCGGTCCAGACCGTGCCCGAGAGTCCGTAGTCGGAGTCGTTGGCGATCTTCACGGCGTCGTTCTCGTCGGCGTAGGGGATGACCGCGAGCACGGGTCCGAAGATCTCCTCGCGGGCGATCTTCATGTCGTTCTTCACGTCGGCGAACACGGTCGGCTCCACGAACCAACCTCGGGGCTGATCGGTGGGCCGACCCCCGCCGACGACGACGCGGGCGCCCTCGTCCTTGCCGGCCTTGAGGTAGCCCTCGACACGGTCGCGCTGGCGCTCGGCGACGAGGGGTCCGATGAACACCTCGGGGTCCGACGGGTCGCCGACCTTCTGCTTCTTGACCTCGTCGGCCAGCGCGTCGACAACTTCCGCGTAGCGCGACTGCGGGGCCAGGATGCGGGTCTGGGCCGCGCACGCCTGGCCGTTGTTCATCATCGCCGCGCCCAACAGGTTGGGCATGGTGGCGGCCAGGTCCGCATCGTCGAGGATGACGGCGGCCGACTTGCCGCCCAGCTCGAGCGTGCAGCGCTTGAGCTGCTCGCCGCAGATGGCGCCGACCTTCCGGCCGGCCGCTGTGGAACCCGTGAACGAGACCTTGTCGACGCCGCCGTGGCGGACGAGGTATTCGCCGACCTCTCGGCCTGCGGTCACGATGTTCACCACGCCCTTCGGCAGGTCGATGGACTCGAGGACCTCGGCCAGCAGGTAGCAGTCCAGCGGCGTCTCCGGCGCAGGCTTGATCACCATCGTCGACCCCGACGCCAGACACGCACCGAGCTTCATGGCGATGATGTACTGCGGCACGTTCCACGGGATGATCCCGGCGGCCACGCCGACCGGCGCCCGGCGCACGAGCACGGGGCCCATGACGCCCGCTCGCTCGTCCTCGAAGGGGTACGACTCACACAGATCGGCGAACCCGTCGAGCACCATCGTGCCGGCGAACACCTGGCCCATCAGCGAGAACGAGGCGGGCGAGCCCATCTCGGTGGTGATGGTCTCGGCGAACTCCTGCGACCGCGCCTGGATGCCCTGCGACAACGCGCGGATCATCGCCGCCCGCTCGGCCGGCGTCGTGTGGGGCCACGGCCCTTCGTCGAACGCCTTGCGCGCCGCCTCGACTGCGCGGTCCATGTCGCCTTCGCTGCCGTCGGGGACGACGCCGGCGACCTCCTCGGTGGCCGGGTTGATCACCTCGATCGTCTTGCCGCTGGCCGGCGCCACCCACTCCCCGCCGATGTACAGGACGTCGCGCTTCTCCACCCAAGCCTCCATTGCGTTTCTGAAACCTGTTTCAGTCTAGGACCGAGCATGGCAAGGTGAACAGGTGGGCACCGACGCGGCGGCGATCGTGGGGCATTTGGCACATGCCGACCGTCGACGCGTCCTGGCGGCGTTGATTCTGGGCGGATCGACCGCCGACGACATCAAGCAAGCGACCGGTCTCGACACCCGCGCCGTGGTCACGTCGTTGACCCGGCTCGTCGACAGCGAGCTGGTCCTGCATGACGACGACGACCACTACTGGCTGGTCGAGGAGGCCTTCCGGCAGGCGGTGATCGACGCCCAGTCCGGTCTCCAGAGCGAGGAGCACGAAGGCCTGCCCGCCGATGCCGCCCGCGTCCTGCGTGCCTTCGTGCGAGACGGGCGGCTCGTCTCCATCCCGGCGCACCACGCCAAGCGCATCGTCGTCCTTGACCTGATCGCCCAGGACTTCGAGCCTGGCGAGCGCTACCCGGAGCGGAAGGTCAACACCATGCTCCGTAAGTGGCACGACGACACCGCCGCCCTCCGCCGACCTTGTCGACGAAGGCCTCCTCGACCGCGAGGCCGGCGAGTACTGGCGTGCCGGCGGCTCCTACGAGGTCTAGGGAGCGACGGAACCCCAGTCGGCGAAGCCGCTGGGGTCGTGGCGGCCGAACGTGCCGTGCTCGAACATGCCCCACCCCTCGGCGCCGTCGCAGCTGGCGCGGGCGACGTGGTCGATGACGCCGAACGGCGTGCGGGCGACGACGCCGGGATCGGTCAGGTCGTAGACCTTGCCCTCGGCGAACTCGTCGCCGTTCCACTGGCCGTGTCCCCAGTCGGGGTCGCCGCCGTAGCCGGCGCCCACATGCAGGG
>JAFASB010000031.1 GCA_019244985.1 Acidimicrobiia bacterium
GCGTTCCTGTACGGCTACGGGTCCTACGAGCACAGCATCGACCCGCGGTTCTCGTCGGTGCGCCTGAGCCTGCTCGACCGTGGGTTCGTCTACGCCATCGCCCACGTGCGCGGCGGCGGCGAGCTCGGCCGGCCCTGGTACGAGGACGGCAAGCTCCTGCAGAAGCGCAACACGTTCACCGACTTCGTCGCGGCCGGCCAGCACCTGGTCGACGCCGGGCTGACCACGCCGTCCGGACTGGTGGCCCGCGGCGGCAGCGCCGGTGGGTTGCTCATGGGCGCGGTCGCCAACCTGCGCCCCGATCTGTTCGCCGCGATCGTGGCCGAGGTCCCGTTCGTCGACGCCCTCACGACGATCCTCGACGAGACGCTGCCGCTGACCGTCATCGAGTGGGAGGAGTGGGGGAACCCGGTCGCGTCCGCCGAGGTGTACTTCTACATGAAGTCGTACGCGCCGTACGACAACGTCGAAGCGAAGGACTATCCGGCGCTCCTGGTCCGAGGCGGCCTCAACGACCCCCGCGTCGGCTTCTGGGAGCCGGCCAAGTGGGTCGCCAAGCTGCGGGCGACCAAGACCGACGACCGCCCCCTCATCCTCAAGACCGACATGGGCGCCGGTCACGGTGGGCCGTCTGGTCGCTACGACGCGTGGAAGGACGAGGCGTTCGTGCTGGCGTTCGTCCTCGACGCCGTGGGGTCCGTGGGCTAGTCCTGTTTCAGGACCACGGTCCGTGGGAACGAATAGCCCTTTGCTTTCGCGTTCTGGAGGTGACGTCGTGGAGGACCGACGCGTGACCGACAACCTGGGACCTGGGACCCGTGTTGAAGTTCGCAGCGGTTACGGACACTCGTGGGCCAGTGGGTTCGAGGTGGCGGATGTCGATGGTGAGCGCTACCTCGTCCGCCGCGTCTCCGATGGCCACGTGCTCCCGGAGCCCTTCGATCCGCGAGAGATCCGCCAGGAAGGCCCCGCCGGACCCAGCTAGCGCGGGCGCGGTCCGGCCTGGGTGTGCTCGGTGCCGTCGGGCTCCACTGCCCACGGCGCCGGCTGACCCCAGGCGTCGTCGAAAACGATTTCGCTCAACGGCCGACGCCGCACGGGGCCGTGGCGGCCCTCGGGATACCCGATCGGCAGCGTCGCCGAGATGGCGACGTTCTCGGGGATGTCGAGAACGGCGCGTAGGTCGTCCTCGACCAGCGCGTGCCACATGGTCATGACGCCGCCGAGACCGCGCGCTCTCGCCGCCAGCAGCAGGTTCTGGCAAGCCGGGTACACCGAGTTGCCCTCGTAGGGGTTGGGCGGCCGGTAGCGGGCCAGGCACGCCAGCACGACGACAGGCACCTGCTCGAACTGATCGACGAAGTGCTGCATTGCTCGCTCGAGGCGGGCCTTCGGAGTGTCGGCGTCGCTGCCGCCGTAGCCGTCCTCGGCGCGCTTGGTCGCCCAGGCGTCGCGGAAGGCGCGCCCGAGAAGGGCCTTGCCCTCTGCCGCCTTCGGCCCGTCGCGGAGGACGACGAAGCGGAACGGTTGGCGGTTGGACCCCGACGGCGCTCGGCTGGCGGCGAACAGAATCGCCGCCAGCTCGGCGTCAGGGACCGGATCGGGCCGGAAACGTCGGATGGCCCGGGTCGTGGTCAGACCCTCGAGGAGCCCGACGGAGTCAGGGGGCAGCAGCACCCCCTGAAAATAAGTCAGGTCAAATGACGGAGCCTCTAGTAGGTCTCGACAACCTCTTCGGACTGCGCGACCAGCGTACGAACCTCCGACGCGCGGAACCGGCGGTGTCCACCGAGCGTGCGGATCGACGTGAGCTTGCCGGAGCGGGCCCAGCGGCTGACGGTCTTTGGGTTGACCCTGAAGAGCACCGCCACCTCGGCGGGCGTCAAGAGGGGATCGGGAGCTTCGCGGTCTGTTGCCATTGGTCTTGCCTTCCTGTCCGGTTGCCTCCTCACTATCGGTGAGCGTGCAATCGAACTCGATAGCCCTTAGTGACCAATTTGACGTAGCGCCAAGGCGACTAGTCCGAAATGTGTCCCGCAAATGAGCACAGCGAGTCATGGTGCCGGTTGGCCGCATCCCGCAGACTCACCCCAAACGGGACAGGGCGGTGCAGCGGTGCGAGATGCCGCAGGACGTTGAAGACGGCACAGCCTTCCCGCTTGGGAACATCAGGGTGCAGGAGGGGCAGTGGCTGGAACGAGTGACGTGGCGTTGATGGGCTTCGTGGCCATCGTCCTGGCGCTCGGTGTCATGCTGGCGGGCTATCGCCGCTGGCGCGACGTGGCGCGTGCCGACGCCGCCCGCTGGGCCCACCGCGACGCTCTCACCGGACTGCCCGACCGCGTCGTCTTCCACGACCGCGTCCAGGCCGCCCTCGACCGACCGGGGCGGGCCTGCGTCGGCCTGCTGGTGATCGACATCGACCGCTACCGCCTCGTGAACGTCAACTACGGCCAGCGCGCCGGCGACGAAGTCCTGGCGTCGGTCGCAGAGCGCCTCCACGCCGTGCTCGGGTCCGACGACCTTCTCGTCCGCCTGGCCGGAGATCAGTTCGGGGTGCTGTGCCCCAACCTGTACGACGCACGCCACGCCGAGCAGGTCGCCGACAGGGTGCGACAAGCCCTCGTGCGGCCATTCAACGTCGACGGTGAGCAGGTCTGGCTGACGGCGTGCGCGGGCGTCGCCCTCGACGACAACGGCGACGCCACGGCGGGCGCGCTCCAACGCGACGCCGAGGCGGCGCTCGAACGGGCCCAGAGCGCGGGGCCCGGCCACCACGTCCTTCTTGACCCCCCGACGCGGGCCGCCACCGCGGATCGCGACGAGCTGGTTCGTCGCCTTCGCGCCGCGCTGCGGCTCGGGCAGTTCCGGCTCCGGTACCAGCCGCTGGTGTCGACGACGAACGGTCACGTCGCTGGCGTCGAGGCGCTGCTGCGGTGGGAGGATCCGCTGCGCGGCCAGGTCCAGCCCGACGATTTCGTTCCGGTCCTCGAGGAGACCGACCTCATCGTCCCCGTCGGCGCCTGGGTGCTCGAGGAGGCCTGCCGGCAGGCCGCCGCGTGGCGCCGCTCCGGACCGCCCGCGGCCGAACTGACGATCTCGGTCAACGTCGCTCCCCGCCAGCTGGCCCATCCCGACTTCGTGGCGACCGTCGCCCGCGCCCTCGAAACCACCGGCGGGAACCCGCGCCAGCTCTGCCTCGAGATCACCGAGGCCGCCCTGATCGAGGACATGGACTTCGTGCAGCGACAGCTGTCCCGCGTCCGCGAGCTCGGCGTCCGGCTGGCCGTCGACGACTTCGGCACCGGGTACTCGTCGGTCAGCTACGTCCGCAAGTTCCCGCTCGACACCTTGAAGATCGACAAGTCATTCGTGCAGGGCCTGACCGCCGGCGCCGAGGACGCAGCCATCGCCCAGGCGATCATCAAGATGGCGCATGCGCTCGGCCTGTCGACGGTCGCCGAAGGTGTCGAGAACGCCGACGAGCTGGCTCGTCTGCAGCAGCTGGGCTGCGACCTGGTGCAGGGTTTCTACTTCTCGGCACCGCTCACCGCGGACGCCGTCGACGGTCTCATGCGCGCCGGCCGCGAGCTCGCGATCGCCATCTGAGGTCGCCCGAGCCGTACGCTCGGCCGGTGGACCGAGCCCGCTTCGAGCGCAGCGTCGCCGCCATCGACGCGGCCAACGCCGGCGACCCGTACGGCAAGGAGCTCCGTGACGCGGCGCTGGCTACCGAATGGGTGCAGCGCCTGCAGCCCGATGCCGGCGAAGAGCTGCTGTTGGCCGCCCGGGCCCACCACCTGCGGCGCTGGACGATCCCGAGGTCGTCGTATCCGGACGGCCGCAACGGCTACCTGCGCTGGCGCAGAGAGCTCCAGAAGCAGCACGCAGCCGACGTGGCGCGGATTCTCGCCAGCGAGGGCTACGACGACGCCACCATCGAGCGCGTGTGCGAGATCATCCAGAAGCGCCGTCTGACGTCCGACCCCGAGGTGCAGACGTTCGAAGATGCTTTGTGCCTGGTGTTTCTCGAGACCCAGCTGGGAGAGTTCGCGGAGCGCCACGCCGACAAGGCCGACGACGTGTTGGCCAAGACCCTGGACAAGATGAGCGACGAAGGCAGGGCGCTGGCCGCGGGACTGCTCGAGGGAAAGGCAGCGGGGTGACGGCCGAGCCGGGCGAGGACCGCATCCTGACGATCCCGAACGTCATCACGGTGGTGCGCCTGCTGTGCGTGCCCGTGTTCCTGTGGCTCCTGTTCGACCAGCACAAGCGGGCCGAGGCGGCCTTTCTCCTGGGCGCGCTGGGAGCGACCGATTTCGCCGACGGCTACATCGCCCGCCACTTCCACCAGGTGTCGACGGTGGGCAAGGTGCTCGACCCGCTGGCCGACCGCGTGCTGCTGATGGTCGGGGCCAGCGCCATCCTCGTCGACGGGTCGGTGCCGGCGTTCATCGCCTGGGCGACGCTCGTCCGCGAGGTGCTCGTCGCCGGCGCCTTCCTGGTTCTGGCGGCGCTCGGCGCCCGGCGCATCGACGTCCAGTGGGCCGGGAAGGCCGGGACGTTCGGCCTGATGTTCGCCTTCCCCTTCTTCCTGATGGGCCACGACGCGGGGTTCTCGCCCCACGGCGTCGCCGAGTTCCTCGCCTGGTGCTGCGCCGTACCTGCGCTCCTGCTGGCGTGGTACGCGGCGATCACCTACATCCCGATGGCCCGTCAGGCGCTCAAGGCTCGGCAGGTAGATTCGACCTCAGGATGAAGGCCGTGATCATGGCCGGTGGCGAAGGAACCCGCCTCCGACCGCTGACCTCGAATCAGCCGAAGCCGATGATGCCCCTGGCCAACCGGCCGATGATGGAGCACATCGTGCGTCTGCTCAAGGAGCATGGCTTCGACGAGATCGTCGTCACCCTCGCCTTCCTGCCCCAGGCGATCCGAACCTATTTCGGCGACGGCTCGGAGTTCGGCGTACGCATGGTGTACGCCACCGAGGAGACGCCGCTCGGCACGGCGGGATCGGTGTTCAACGCCCGTGAGGAGCTCACCGAGCGCTTCCTCGTGATCTCGGGCGACGTCCTCACCGACTTCGACCTCAGCGAGATCGTCAGGTTCCACGACGAGAAGAAGGCCCTGGCGACGATCAGCCTCAAGGCCATGGAGAACCCGCTCGAGTTCGGCATCGTCATCACGCGTGAGGACGGTTCCATCGAGCGCTTCCTCGAGAAGCCGTCGTGGGGCCAGGTCTTCAGCGACACCATCAACACCGGCATCTACGTGCTCGAGCCGGAGATCTTCGACGCCATACCGGCGGGGGAGTCGGTGGACTTCTCGAGCGACGTCTTCCCCAAGCTGCTCGCCGACGGGGCGCCGCTCTACGGCTACGTCGCCGACGGCTACTGGGAGGACGTCGGCACGATCGAGGCCTACAACCGCGCCCACCGCGACGTCCTCGACAGCAAGGTCAGCATCGACGTTCCCGGCTTCCGCCTGAGCGAGGGCGTGTGGCTCGGCGAGGGCGCCGAGATCGATCCCGAAGCAACCATCGACGGTCCCGCGGTCATCGGTGACTACTGCCGCGTCGAGGCAGGTGCCCACCTCCACGAGTACTGCGTGCTGGGCTCCAATGTCATCGTGCGCAGCGACGCCTTCATCGAGCGCTCCGTCGTGCACGACAACGCCTACCTCAGCAACGGCGTCCGCCTGCGCGGCTGCGTGATCGGTCGCTCGTCCGACCTTCGACAAGGCGCGCGTTGCGAGGAGGGTGTCGTCCTCGGCGACGACTGCTTCGTCGGCGAGCACGCGGTGATCAACCCGGGCGTCAAGATCTATCCGTTCAAGACCGTCGAGCCCGGCGCCATCGTCAACTCGTCGATCATCTGGGAGTCGCGTGGGGCCCGCAGCCTGTTCGGCCGCGTC
>JAFASB010000049.1 GCA_019244985.1 Acidimicrobiia bacterium
GCCCAGGTGAGGGTGGCGAGCAGGTCGCCGACTTTGTTGGGGTTGGCGGTCTGGAACGAGATCGGCGGCCCGAGCTGCTTGATGGCGTCGTACATCGACGTGTAGTCCGGCTGCACCGGCGTGCGGATGGCGTTGTTCTCGAGCACGCAGCGGGCGCCGAGGTTGGTACGGCAGTACTGCATCATCGTCTCGGTGAAGCTCTCGTCGGTGGAGTTGGCGCCCTTCTTCTCGATGTTCTGGTACGGGCTGAAGGCGACGTCAGAGTGGGTGTGGGCCCAGACCTTGTGGGCGTCGATCTCTTCGCGCTCGCACGTCTGGTCGGCGTCGAAACTGAACCCGGCGCTCAACAGATTGGCGACAGAGGTCTTCTCGCCCTTGTCCCGCAAGAAGGGCTCGGCGAAGAACGTGGTGCACCGGGAGACAGCGACCTCGCGGACCTCGGGCACGTCGTCGTACTTGGCGGCCAGCTTCTGCTGGAGGTCGGCGTAGGCGGCGCCGAAGTCCTCGGTCCAGAAGGGGCCAACGGTGCCCTGCTCGTTGTCCTGGGGATCGACGACGCTGACGGGGCTTCCACCGCGACTCTTTGCCCAGTCCGGCGCGTAGATCCCGGCGTACACGCGCAGCTTGAGGCCGACGCCGAGCCGGTGAGCGGCGGCGATGGCCTGGTCGATGGCGTTGTTGGAGGCGATGGGCCCGTCGGCCGTGGGCTGCAAGTCCTTCCAGTAGGCCTTGACGACCCAGCCGCGCACCGCAGTCGGGACGTAGCCGGCGGGGGGCTCGCCGTCGCGGTCGAGCAGCCCCTGCAGCACGGGCTTCAGCGGACCGCTCGGTGCGGTGGTGCCGGGCGACGCGGGCACGGCGGTGTCGGGCACGGACGGACACGTGGCCCGCCGTTGGCAACGTGTGGCCTGCCGGGCCGCACGCCGAGCTGCTCGAGCGGCCTCCCGGTCAGTGGCGGACGAGCCGCCGCCTCCTCCGCCGGAGCAGGCGGCGAGCAGGACTGCGAGCAGCGCCACGACTGCCAGCCACCGACTCATCTGCGGTCTCCCACGACCAGACGGTAGAGCGCCTCGGTGGCGTCCACAGCGCGGTCCCACGAGTATTCCTCGAGCACCCGGTCGCGGAGTCGCCCAGCGCCCGAGAACACGTCCGGGCCGGCCGCGAGCGTCGACTCGAGTGCCGACGTCAACGCATGCTCGTCGCCCGCGGGCACGAGGCGGTGGCCGGGACCGTCCTGACCGACGATCTCGACGTGAGGCCCGATCGACGAAGCCACGACCGGGACGCCATAGGAGGCCGCCTCCAGGAGCGTCAGCGGCAGGCCTTCGACCGTTGACGGCAGGACGAATGCGGCGGCATTGGCGTAGAGCTCGGCGAGCGTTTCGCCGTACACGTAGCCGGGGAGCACCACGCGCTTGTCCTCCGCGGCCAGTGCCGCAAGCGAGTCGGTGTAGTCGTCGGTGAAGCTGGAGCCGCCGGCAATCACGAGCCGAACGTCGCCGGGAACGCGCCGAAACGCCCGCAGCAGGAGGTCGGGAGCCTTCTCGGGCACGAGGCGCCCGACGAACAGCACGTAGTCGCGGCCGTGCAGCCCGAAGCGGGTTGCGATCTCACTTGGCGGCGGCACAGCCAAAGGCCGCACCACACCGTTGGGGATGTAGGTCGTCGGCCGGCCGTACTTGGTGATGTAGTGGTCGGCGAGCGTGCGTGACACGACGACGGTGGCGTCGGGGACATGGGCGCTCAACCAGCCGCCGCCCCGCAAAAGGGCCCGTGCGCCAGAGCCCCACTTGGCCCGTTCGTCGTCGAGGCCGTGGATGGTCTGTACGACCTTGGCGCGCGACCCGTAGTGAACGACCGGGGTCATCACGCCGGGGCCGAGGGCGTGGAAGTGGACGACGTCGTACCCCTGCCCGATTGACCGCACCGTCGACAGCGCGCTGTGGACGATGGCGTCGAGACGCTTGCTGGAAACCGTGCGTAGACGGACCAGCTCTATGCCGCGATATCGCTGCTGCCCCTCGGCGACGTAGTTGGCGCGGCAGTAGACGGTGACGTCGTGGCCGCGCGCGGCGAGCCGGCTGCCGACCTCCTCCACATGGTGCTCGATGCCGCCGAACGTCGCGGGCACGCCGCGCGTGCCGATGAAGGCAATGCGCATCAGCGGAGCAGCGACGATGCTTCGGCGTAGGCGGCGTCGAGCCGGGCCAGGTGGACGTCGGGGGCGAAGTCGGTGCCGGCCCGCTCGTGGGCAGCCTTGCCCATGGCCTGGGCGCGCGCCGGGTCCCCGACGAGCGCGCCGATGGCGGACGCCAGCGCGGCGTCGTCGTCGGGCGGGACCAGGAAGCCGTCGGTGCCGTGACGGATGAGCTCGGGCGTGCCCCCGAGATCACTGGCGACGGCCGGCACACGCCGGGCGAACGCTTCGAGCAGCACCATCGGCTGGTTCTCGTACCAGCGCGACGGCAGAACGACGGCGAGCGCGTCCCGCATCAGCGCGTCCATTGCCGAGGCGTCCAAGCGGCCGAGGAACCGGACGCGGCCACTGCCGACGCGCGACGCCACGTCCTCCAGGCGCGCCCGATCAGGACCCTCGCCGGCGATGTCCAGCTGGACCGAGCCAGAAAGCCGGCCGACCGCCTCGATCAGGGTGTCGACGCCCTTCTCCGGCGAGAGGCGCCCTGCGAACACGACATTCGCAGGCGGCTGCGCCTTGGCTGGCGTCTCGTCCACGGTCCGCTCGGGAACGGGCTCGACGAAGTGGGGGATCCAACGGAGCCTGTCGGGAAACACTCCGGCGGCGGCCATGCGCCCGGCCATGAACCGGCTGGGGCACACGAACAGCTGCACGTGGCGGTAGGCGCGGAAGGCCGTGTGGATCGCCAGCTCGGCGGCCATCGCCGCGCTCGACCCAAGTGAGCCGTCCTTGCACCGGCGACGAATGGCCTGGGTGAAGTGGCCGCCGAGACACGCCTGGCACACGTCGCCCTTGTCGAGGAACCGGTACGTGGGGCAGGCCAGCTTGTAGTCGTGCAGCGTCATCACCACCGGGATCCGCCGTCGCGCCAGCGGACCCAGGATCGACGGAGAGAGGTGGTGATAGGTGTTGTGGAGGTGCACGACGTCGGGTCGGAACTCGGCGACGACGGCGCCGATGCCGCGGCGTGCCGACGTCGACCACACCATGCGCCCGAAGCCG
>JAFASB010000074.1 GCA_019244985.1 Acidimicrobiia bacterium
CTTGGTCTCGGCCGCCTCGAGCAGCGACCGCAGGTACAGCGGCAGGCGGGCAACGGTCGCTTCGGGGATGCGACGCCGGGGCCGTTCGCCGTTTCCCGGGCCGTCGGGGTCTCCTCCAGCCAGCTGCTTGACCATGAAGCGATGGTACCGACGGGGGGTGCTATTTCACAATGACACTTACGCTTGCCCGCGTAGTCTCCGCCGCGTGACCGAGAGTGCGCTCGCTGCTGGGGCGACGCTCGTTGCTGTGGCCTTCGCCATGTCGACGTTCGAGCGCTGGCTGGCCGGGCGACGCCGTCACGAGCTGGCCTGGGCCAGCGCGTTGGCGCTGTTCGCGGCGGGCGCCGTGTGCCTCTGGGTGGGAGCCGGCACGGGGTGGACGGTCCCGGTGTTCCGGGCGTTCTACCTGTTCGGCGCGATCGTGAACGTGCCCGTCCTCGCCCTCGGAACGGTGTACCTCCTCGGCGGACGACGGGCCGGCAACCGCGCCGCCCTCGGCGTCGTCGCCTTCGCCTTCTTCGCCGCCGGTGTCATCGCCTCGGCGCCGGCCCACTCCATCGCCAACGGGACGCAGCTCCCTCAGGGCTCGGACGTGTTCGAGGCCCTGCCGCGCGTGCTCGCAGCCGTTGCGTCCGGCGGCGGTGCGCTCGTCGTCCTCGGCGGAGCCGTGTGGAGCGCATGGAAGCTTCGGTCGACGCAGCGCCAGCGCATGTGGGCCAACGTCGTCATCGCGGCGGGCACGCTGATCCTCGGCGCCAGCGGGCTCCTCAACTCGGTGCTCGGCCAGATGGAAGCGTTCGCGGTGACGCTGGCCGTCGGCGTGTCGATCCTCTACGCCGGCTTTCTTCTCGCGGTCACGCCTCTTCGCCGCCCCCGGCCTCCCGCAGCACCCGCCGCAGCACCTTCCCCGCCAGACCTTGTGGAATCTCGTCCACGAAGCTGACCGACGTCGGGCACTTGTAGCGGGCCAGGCGCTCGGCGCAGAACTCGATGATCTCCTCCTCCTCGAGGTGCTTTCCGCCTTCGGGGACGACATACGCCTTTACCGCTTCGCCCGAGTACGGGTGGCCGACACCGACGACCGCGGCCTCGGCGATCCCGGGATGCTCGAGCAGCACGTCCTCGACCTCGGCGGGAAAGACGTTGAACCCAGAGACGATGATGAGGTCCTTCGCCCGGTCGACCAGGTACAGGTAGCCGTCGTCGTCGGTGACCGCGATGTCGCCGGTCTTGAGCCAACCGTCGCCGGTCAACACCATGGCGGTCGCCTCGGGATCGTGCCAGTAGCCCGGGAAGACATTGGGGCCTCGCACCCACACCTCACCGGAGTCGCCGGCGAGGGCATCCTCGCCGTCGGCGTCGACGAGTCGTACCTCGACGCCGGGGAGGGGAACGCCGATCGAGCCCTTCCGCGGCTCGCCGCCCGCGAGCGACGAGCTCACGATCGGCGACGTCTCCGTCAGCCCGTAGCCCTGCCAGATGGGCTTGCCGAACCGGGCCCGAAAGGCGTCGGCCACCTCGTCGGCGAGCGGCGCGCCGCCCGACACGACGAGCCGCACGGACTCGAGCGCCGACGCGTCCACGCCCGGGACCGACGCCCACGCGCCGAACAGCGGCGGCGCGCCCGCCACCACCGTGATGCCGTGCTCGCGCACGGCCTCCAGACTCGACGCCGGGTCGAAGCGCTCGAGGAGCACGACCGACGAGCCCACGAACAGCCCCAGTCCGAGCACGGCGTTGAGGCCGAAGATGTGGAACAGCGGCAGCACGCCGAGGGCGACGTCCTCGGCGCCCCGCACGAGTCCGGGGTGGGCCTGCACCTGCTCGAGGTTGGCCAGCAGGTTGCGGTGCGTGAGCCGGGCTGCCTTGCGGGGTCCGGCGGTGCCCGCCGTGAACATGAGCACGGCATCGTCGTCCTCGTCACGCGCCACAACCGGCGCCGGCTCGCTGTCGAAGAGCTCCTCGAGAGGATCAGCCGCGTCGAGGCGCACGCCTTCGGGCACGAGCACGCGTTCGAGGTCGACGGCCATGCGGTCGACGCCTGCGAACGAGTCGCGGCCGCGCGGGCCGACGACGGCCATGCGCGCGCCCGTCGCCACGAGCTCGGCCTCCAACTCGTTCGGGGGCGCCTGCGGGTTCAGCGGGACCGCCACCCCGCCCGCGCCGAGCGTCGCCAGGTAGGCGACGACGAAGAACCACGTGTTGGCGTTGACGAGGGCGAGACGGTCACCGGGCTCGAGTCCGGCGCGCACGAGCCCGCCCCGCAGCTCGCCGACCTGACGCTTGAGCTGGCCGTAGGTCGTGGTGCGTCCCTGGCTCACGAGTGCCGTCGAGCTCTCGGGATGGGGCTCGATGATGTTCGCGAAGTTCATCCGAGAAACGCGCCCTGTTCTTTCAGTGATACCTGGAGATCGGCGATCGTCAGCTGGTCTCCGGCGACCAGCGCGGCGGCGGTGCCCGCCGCCTGACCGAGCGCCAACGATGGCGCCATCACGCGGGTCGACGCCAGCGCGTCGTGGTCCGCCGAGATGCACCGCCCGGCGACGAAGAGGTTCGTGAAGCCCTGGGGCTGCAGGGCGCGGAACGGCATCTGGTAGTAGCCGCCCTCGGGGAGCGAGCGGTACTCGGTCGACCGGCCCGAGACGTGATACTCCTGCGGCCACGCGCCGGCCGCAATGGCGTCGTCGAAGCGGGCGAGTCCGGCGACCTCCTCGCCCGTCAGCACGTGGCGCCCGACAGCACGTCGCGTCTCGCGCACGCCCAGGGCTGGCGCCGTGTCGGCGAGGAAGGCGTCAGTGAAGCCCGGTATGTGCTCCTTGACGAAGGCGGCGGCCTCTTCTGCGAGACGTCGTCCTTCGAGCTCGCCGTACGTCGCCTGGGCCAGGTCGGTGACGTCGAGCGGCCCGCCGTCCAGACCGCGTACCCGCGTCATGGCGCCGATGACCTCGCCCGGTCGGAAGGTCGGGAGCAAGGCGCCGCCATCGCGCGAGAGATGGTCGCCGTACGCGGCGATCGCTTGGTTCAGGGCGTCGGGACCGGCGCCGAAAGCGGCGTTCATGTCGACGTGCTGCAGGACGAACTGCATCGACGCGAACTGCCGCTGGCCGGCGTCGCCCATCGTCCACGGACCACCGCCGTGCACGACGAGATCGGCGTCGCCGGTCGCGTCGACGAACGCCTGCGCCCGCACCGCCTGCGGCCCGCGCTTGGTCGCGACGACGACGGCCTGCATGCGGTCGCCTTCGACGACGACGTCGCTCACGAGTGCGTGCAGGAACAGCGTGATGCGCTCGTGGGCGCCCACGAGATGGTCGAACAGCCGCTTGGCCGCCCACGGCACGTAGAGGAGGACCGCCGTGCCCTTGAAGGGGATCGGGCCGTTCGCGGCGCCTGCGCCCTTGAGGGCTTCGGCCACTTCCTCGGCGATGCCGCGCGTGACGTAGGCCCAGGAGCCCGCCTCCGAGACGTACAGCCCGCAGATGGTCCCCACCGACGCCACCGTGAAGTTGCCGCCGAGGAAGCCGTAGCGCTCGAGCAGGCACACCCGGGCCCCCTCGCGCGCCGCGGCGAGCGCCGCACCCAGACCGGCAGGCCCCCCGCCGGCGACGCACACGTCGACGTCGGCGATGACCTCGGTCTCCCGCGCCCCCACCCCCACGTACTGCGTCATTCCAGCCGCCCTGTCACCGCGGGAGACCTTAACGATCAAGGCCGAGCCGTCGCCGTCCGATCCTCCGCATGTGAGGATGAAGCTCTTCGGTGTGGTCGCCGCGTGGTTGGCGACGCTCGCGGCGTTCGGGGGGTTCGCGGTGCTCGGCGCGCCCGCCGCGCACGCCGACACCATCGCCGAGGAGAACCAGTTCCTCGACCTCACGAACCAGTTGCGCTCGTCTCTCGGCATCCAGACGCTCACGCCGCAGCCCCAGCTCACGACGATGGCCCGGAACTGGTCGGCGCAGATGGCGGCCGCAGGAACCATCTCCCACAACCCCAACCTCACCAGCCAGGCGCCGAGCAACTGGACGGCGCTCGGCGAGAACGTCGGCATGGGCGGGGCAGTCGCCGCCATCCAGACGGCGTTCATCAACAGCCCGCACCACTACGAGAACCTGGCCAACGGCGCCTACAACTTCGTGGGCATCGGCGTCGTCGACAGCAACGGCACGATCTTCGTCACCGTCGACT
>JAFASB010000108.1 GCA_019244985.1 Acidimicrobiia bacterium
GTCGCCGAGGTCGACCGGCCGGTCAGCGTTCTTGCGTTGCCGGGCGTGCCGACGGTCGCCGAGCTGGCCGAGATCGGCGTCAAGCGGGTGTCGGTGGGCAGCGCGTTCCTGTGGACCGCACTCGGTGCGGTGGTCGAGGCCAGCGCCGAGCTGCGCGAGCACGGCACCTTCGACTACTTCGAGCGGATGTCGACGGGCATGCGCGCCGCCCGTCCGTCGTTTACTGCGGGGTCCTGAGACCGGCGAGCAGCTCCGCGGCGGCGGCCTCTATGTCTGCCGCTCCCATGCGCGCGGCCAACTCGTGGGCGCTCTCGAGTAGCTCGACCGCACGCGCCGTGTCGCCACGGTCGAAAGCGAGGCGGCCCCAGGGCAGCCGGGTCCGCGCCAGCCAGAGTGGGGCGTCAAGGCGCGAGTGAAGAGCGTCGGCTGCTGCGAAGTGACGGTCGGCGACGTCGGGCCAGCCGGCGCGAACGGCGAGCTGGCCGAGGGCCACGTCGACCGACTCGAGCACGAGTGTGCCGACGCAGGACGTCCAGTCGCTGTAAGGGCGCAGGACCTCGTACTGCTGGGCGGCCTGGTCGGCCGTTCCCACGCCGGCGATGACGTACCCGAGCAACTGATTGGCCATCAACCAGACGCGGTCGTACGGGAAGGGGTCGGTGCTGCCGTCGCCCACGACGTCGGCGAGCACTTCCCTCGCCTCGTCGAGCTCGCCCGCCTCCACGAGTGCGAAACCGAGCGCCGCCTCCCAGATGCGGAGGCCGGGATTGTCGACCGTCTGCTGGCGGCACAAGTCGAGAATCTCGCCGAGGCGGCCCTGCGCCCGGCGAGCCTGGAAGAAGGCCGGCGCGAACCAGGTCAGCGCGTCGGGCTGCCCGCTGTCGCTGCCGATCTGGAAGGCGGCGAGGGCCGCAGCTTCGACCTCGTCGCCCGGGCGCGACACCATCATTCGCGTACATCGGTAGGTGGCGTTCATCCACTGGAACACGGGCGTCCCAACGTCCTCGGTCAGCTGTGCCATCCGGGCGAGGTAGCGGTCGGCGCGGGCGAAGTCGCCGACCTCCATGGCGTGCATGGTCGCCCACGTCGACGCCAGCATCTGTGAGAACGGATCGCCGACGCGGTCGGCGAGGGCCAGCACGTCCTCGTCCTCGTCGACCAGTTCTCGAACGGTGTGGCCGACCGATGCCGAGAGCTGCCTCGTCGTCCACACCTGCAGCAACGTCGGATCGTCGCCCAGGCGCCGGGCCATCGCGACCGCTTCGTCGCTGATGGCGAAGCGGCGCTGGTCGGGGTCGTGCCACGACATCTCCAGTGCCAGGACCGCCAGCAGCCGGGCCCGCAGCACGGAGTCGCTCGGGCCGAGGCCGTCGAGCGCGGCCTCGAGCAGCGACGCGTACTCCTCGTCGAAGAACCCGGTCAGGTTCCAGAACCCCCGGTTGGCGGCAAGCACAGCCTCGGCGAGCAGGTCGAACTTCCCGAGACGCTGGGCCAGGCGCCCCGCGTCGAAAAGGGTGGCGCGGTAGTCGGGAATGCCGGCGAGCCGCTGGGCGGTGCCGAGACCGATCGAGAGTGCACAGCGCAGCTCGTCCGCGGCGTCGACGTCGGCGGCGTCGAGCGCCTGGGCGAAGAAGGCGACGGCCTGGTCGAAGGCCAGTTGGGAGAGCGCCATCTCGCCCGCGGCCCGGGCGTACTCGATGGCCCGTTCGTCGACGGCACCGGCCCGCCCGAAGTGATAGGCGAGTGCGGCCATGTCGCCGTCGCCGCGGCGCTCGAGGGCCTCGGCCACCTGGCGGTGTCGACGCGAGCGACGGGCGGTCGACAGCTCGTCGTACAACGTCGAGCGCACCAACGCGTGGGTGAACTCGTAGGTGCCCGACGACGTGTCCCGCAGGAGCGACGCGGCGGCTGCTTCGTCCAGCGCGTCGAGGACGATGTCCTCACCCATCCCCGAGACTTCGATCAGCACGTCGACGTCGACGACGGCGCCGATCACCGACGCCGCCGCGAGCACGGCGTTGGCGTTGTCGGACAGGCGCGTGAGGCGACGGCCGATGACCTCGCGCACGCCCTCGGGGATGCCGAGCTCGTCGAGGTCGAAGTCGGTGGTCCACACGCCGTCGCGCTGCACGATGCGTCCTGACTCGACGAGGCTGCGGATGATCTCCTGGACGAAGAAGGGGTTGCCTTCGGTCTCGTTCCAGAGCAGCTGGGCCAGGTCGGCTGCGCGCACGTCCATGCGCTCACCCGACGCCACGGCCAGCATCTCGGTGATGCCCTCCACGTCGAGGCCGGTCAGCGAGAGCCGTTGCACCCCGGGCTCCCGGCGCAGATCGGCGAGCACCTCCGACAGCGGGTGGGTTCGATCGAGATCGGTGTCGCGATAGGTGCCGACGACCAGCAGGCGGATCGGGTCGGACGAGCGGATGAGATGGCGAAGGAGGAGGAGTGTCGGCTTCTCGGCCCAGTGCAGGTCGTCCAGCACGAGAACGACGCCGCCCGGATTCGACATCGCGCTGAGCCACGCGCCGATGGCGTCGAAGAGGCGATAGCGCTCGGTCTCGGGGTCGGCCGACAGCGGCGGTTCGAGGCCGGGGACCAGCTGGCCGACATCGGGGACGATGCGCACGAGCTCGTTGGCGTGGCGGCCGAGACTTTCGGCGCCGACGCCCGAATGAACGACGTGCTCGAGCGCTTCGACGAACGGCTGGAACGGCACACCCATGTCCTCGTCGCAGCGGCCGAACAGGGCCGCCGCGCCCATGTCGTGCGCGAGCCGCGCAACCTCGGCGGCAAGGCGGGTCTTGCCGATGCCCGGCTCACCTGAGACGAGCACGGCGCGGCGCTCGCCGGCGGCCGCTTCTTTCCACGCGTGGGTGAGGACGTCGAGCTGAGGGTCGCGCCCCGAGAACGGAAGCACGCCAGGCGTCACCAGCCGGGGCGGGAAGGGGACAGGAGCCGCGGTGATCTCGGGCGGGTCCCAGCCGACGGTGCACACGGGCACGGGCTCGGGCAGACCTTTCAGCTCCCGTTCGCCCGACGCCGTGAAGCTGTAGCCGCCGCGTCCGCGGGCCAGCAGACGGACGAGCTCGGCAGCGAGGATCTGGCTGCCGAGGGCGACGGCACACAGGCGCGACGCCTCGACCACGGGCGTGCCGAAGCAGTCGCCGTCCTCGAGGGTGATGTCGCCCGCCGAGATGCCGACGCGGATGTCGAGCGGCATGTCGGGCGCCTGGCGGTTGTGGGCGTAGGCGCCCTGCTGGATGGCGACCGCCGCGCCGACAGCGTCTGACGCGCTCTCGAAGGTGGCGAGGACGCCGTCGCCGAGACCCTTCACGACGGTGCCGCCGTTGTCGACGACCGACGTGGTCAGCAGCCCATCGTGGCGGCGGCGGAGCTCGTCCGCGCCTTCCTCACCCAGCCGCACACGCAGCTCGGTGGATCCCACCAGGTCGGTGACCAGCACCGTCGCCGTTTGCGTCCCAGCCAAGGGGTCGCCCCTCCCCCTGTTGCACAACCCGCCCAAGTCTGACCAGAAGGTGCCTCCGGCCACAAGGCTTCGGCGGGATCTTTCCCTAATGGTGCTGGCGTCCTGCTACAAACACCGCGAAAGCCGCGCCCAGAAGCAGGACGGCTGCTGCCACCGTCGCCGGCGCGGTGCGGCCGGAATCGGTCGACGCCGGCAGGGCGCGGATCGCCACGGTGGCGGGCGCAGCGGTCGTCGTCGTGGTCGGCTCGGTGGTTGTCGACGTCGACGTCGACGTGGTGGGGGCAAGGGTCGGGCGCGGGCGGGCTGCGACCGTTGTCGCAGGCCGCGGCGTTGCGGCGGTGACGGCTGCGGGCCGCGCCGGTTTGGGTGGCGCGGGAGGGGGCCCGGCGAGGGGGGTCGGGGGTCCGACCTGCGCACGGGTGCCGATGCGGATGACCGGGTTCTGCGCCGGGTCCAGCCAGCTGAGGACAGCGTCGAGTGCCGACGGTGCGACGGCGACGCACCCGGCGGTCACGCCCGACGCCGTCGCGTCGTGCAGGAAGATGGCGCTGCCCTTGCCGATCACCGTCGGGTTCGTGTTGAAGTCGATGACGGCGAAGTGCTGGTACGCCGTCGTCTGCTGCCACAGGGCCTCGGAGTTGTCCATGGTCTGGCCGCACTCGATGTGCTGGAAGGTGTTGTAGGTCGCGTCGCGCACGCCCGACCACCAGTCGCCGCACACGAGGTGGTGGTAGGCGTAGCGGGCGTTGGGCACGGCGTCCGCCAAGCCGTACATCGTCGACTGAATGCCGTAGGTCCCGGTGGGGGTCGTGCCGTCGCCCTCGGAGCGGTTGTCGGACAGGCCGTGGACGCCGAGCTCGGCGGACACCGGTCCGTAGACCGAATGCCACACGCCACCGGTGAACTGATAGGCGGTGAGCGTGCCGCTGCTCGACGCGTAGCTCGGTGCGGTCACCACGATCTGCTGCGTCGACCCCGGATCGGCAACGGCAGCGGATGTCGACGGCACGCCGAGAGCGAGACAGGCCGCGGCCAACCCCAGCAGCACACGCCGTCCCCTCACGGCCCTCTAGCTTGGCCGATTAGGTCAGACCGAGCACGCGGAGCGCGTTCTCCCGCAGGAACTTGGGCCAGACGTCGTCCTTGAAGGGTACGTTCGGCAGCTCGGTCATGATGCGCTCGAGCGAGAGTCCCATCGGGAAGTAGCCGGCGTAGATGATCTTGTCGGCGCCGCGGGTGTTGGCGTAGTCGACGATGTCCTTCGGGTAGTACTTCGGCGCGAACGCCGACGTCGAGTAGTAGAGG
>JAFASB010000180.1 GCA_019244985.1 Acidimicrobiia bacterium
AAGTCGACCCTGATGAAGGCCCTCACAGGATTCTCCCCCGCCGACAAGGGGACCGTGCTCTACAACGGCCGCGACCTCTACGAGTCGATCGAGGAGCTGCGGCCCCGCATCGGCTACGTGCCCCAGGACGACATCCTTCATCCTCAGCTCACTGTGCGAAAGGCGCTCGGGTTCGCGGCGGAGCTCCGCTTCCCTTCCGACGTGTCCAAGGAGGAGCGGAACCGCGCCGTCGACGAAGTCATGGAGGAGCTCGGCCTCACCCACCGCGCCGACCTCCCGATCCACAAGCTGTCCGGCGGCCAGCGAAAGCGGGTGAGCGTCGCCCTCGAGCTGATCACCAAGCCGTCGCTCCTCTTCCTCGACGAGCCGACGTCGGGGCTCGACCCGGGGTTCGAGAAGTCGGCCATGGAGCTGCTGCGCGAGCTGGCCGACGGCGGACGCACGGTGATCGTCGTCACCCACAGCCTGCAGAGCCTCCACCTCTGCGACCGGGTCATCTTTCTTGCCCCAGGCGGGACGACCGCCTACTTCGGACCGCCGAAGGATGCGCTCGACTACTTCGCCCAGTCCGACTACGCCGACGTCTTCCGGATGCTCGAGCGGGAGCAGCAACAGCAGGACTTCAAGGGGCAGTTCGAACAGAGCGCGTACTACCGCCAGTACGTCAGCGAGCCGGCGGCGAGGGCTCGGCTCATGGACAAGCAGGGTGCCCAGCCGGCGCCGCCGCGCCCGGCGCAGCGCTCATGGGGCGGCCAGCTCAGCGTGCTCGTGCGCCGGCACATGGCGGTGATCGCGGCCGACCGCGGGCTGCTGCTGATGCTGATCCTGCTGGCCCCGCTGCTCGGCTTCGCCCTGTTCGCTGTCCTTGGCAGCGGCGGGCTCAAGGCGACGTTCGGCGACATCCCCGGCAAGGGTCACGGCCGCACGCCGAACACCAGCACGATGAACGTGCTGTTCGGGATCGTCTTCTGCGTCGGGCTGGTCGGCGTCGTCGACTCCTTCCGTGAGATCGTCAAGGAGCTGCCGATCGTCCGCCGCGAGCGGTCCATCGGCATGTCGCTCTCCGCCTACCTGGCGTCAAAGCTCGTCGTGCTCGTGCCGTTCGTGCTCGTGCAGTCCACGGTGCTGACACTCATCGCCGTCTCTCAGCAGAACGGCCCGAAGGTTTCCAACGTGTTGAGCCCGCCCGTGCTGGAGCTGGTTGTCGACATCGCCGCCACGGGACTGGCGGCCATGGTCGTCGGACTCCTGATCTCCGCGGTGGTCACCACGTCCGACAAGGCGACGCCACTGATGGCCGCGGTCGTGGCCTCTTCACTGTTGCTGGCCGGCGTCCTGTTCGACCTCCGCGACAAGCCCGGCATCCGCGAGCTCAGCTACCTCACCAGCAGCCGGTGGGGGTTCGCGGCGGCGGCCTCGAGCGTCAACATCAAGGACCTCGAAGTCGATCAGTGCCACGAACCCCCGCACGAGAGTTGCGACGCCGCCTGGAAGCACACGACGTCGACATGGCTCACGGACCTGGGCGCACTCGGCGGTCTCATGGTCGTCGGGATCGGCGGCGCCGCCTACGCCCTGAAGCGCCAGGACCCCCAGCCCCGCAAGCGCGGCTGACCGGTCCTACGCGTCGGCGTAGATGTTGACGGTCTTGTCGAGGCCGACGGCGCCCGGGTCATTGCGGCCGCATGCCACGAGGACGAACTCCTTGGGGTCGCCCGTGACCGGGTCACCGCCACCGCCGATGTCGACCTTCTCCATACCGTCGAGGGCGAGCGTCGCCGGCCCCCACTCACGCTGGTCGAGCTGCTCGGCGAGATATTCGACCGAGGCATCGAGACCCAGACCTGCGCCTGCCGGCGGCAGACCGGCCGCGGCGCGGATGTCGTCGTTGTGCACGTACAGGTCGTAGATCAGGGTCAGGATGCCCTGGCGCATGGTGAGGTCGGGGACCGGGCTCGGGCCGTTCCACGCCTCGTCGTTGATGACGTCGGCCAGGCTTCGCAGCGTCACCAGCGCGGTGTCGAGCTCGTCGGCGATGTCCGGCGCCGTACGACCTTTGCGCTCGGCCACCTCTTCTTCGGGTGTGTGCGTACCGACCACGCCGTTCGCCACGTCCGTCGCCGTGCCGACGACGTGGCGGGCGATGTCGCCGGCCGTCCACCCGGTGCAACATGAAGGCGCCTCCCACTGCTGCGCGTCGAGCGAGCGAATGAGGGCGCCGAACGCCTCGTACTCCGCCAGCAGGCCGACGATCGCCTCTTCCCGTCCGAGACCCATGCGGTTCCACCCTTCGTTTCTAGACCGACAGTCTGTATCCTAAAGAGGGAGCGGGGGTCTGACAACGTGACATCTGGCATGCCGGACAAGCGCATCGCGCAAGGGGAGGCGACCCGTCGCCAGCTCGTCGAGGTGGCGACACACCTGTTCGCCGAGCAGGGCTACGAGGACACGTCGACCGAGCAGGTCCTGCGCGAGGCAGGCGTCAGTCGCGGCTCGCTGTACCACCACTTCGACGGCAAGGACCGGCTGTTCGAGGCTGTCGTCGAGCACGTCGAGGAGGGGGTGGTGAAACGGCTGATGGCGATCGACCTCCGCCACCGCGATCCGGTGAAGGTGTTGCGCCTCGGCTGCGCCGAGTGGATCGCCCTGGTCGAGGACCCGGCGGTGCGCCAGATCGTCGTGACCGACGCGCCGGCGGTGCTCGGGTGGCAACGCTGGCGAGAGATCGATGAGCGCTACGGCTTCGGGCTTCTGAAGGGGGCCGTGCAGATGGTGGCCGACGCAGGGCGCCTCGCCATCGACGACGTCGACGTCGTCGCCCAAGTCCTTCTCGGCGCCCTGAACGAAGCCGCAATGCTCGTTGCAAGGCCGGAAACCACTCCGAGGACGCGGAGACACGCCGCAAAAGCCGTCGATCGCATCATCGACGGTTTCCTGCGCTCAAGCTGCACAGCCGCTGGTCCGATCATCCGGACGTGGGCCACCAGCTCCTGATCGTCGACGACGACCGCAACATCCGAGAGATGCTGGGCCTGGTTCTCGAGGACGCCGGTCACACCGTCCGCGTCGCCAGCGACGGGATCGAAGCGGTCGCCGCGCTCGAGGCGTCGGCTCCGGAGGCGATGGTCCTCGACCTGATGATGCCCGGGCTCGACGGCCACGGCGTCCTTCGCACGATGCGAGAGCGCGAGCTCGCGGCCGAGACGCGGGTGCTGGTGCTCACGTGCAAGCTGCACGCCGGCGAGTTCATCGAGGCGTGGCAGTTGGGTGCAGACGAGTACGTCACCAAGCCCATCGACCCCTTTGTGCTCGTCGACAAGCTCCAGGACCTCCTGGCCATTCCCGTCGCACAGCTCCAGGAGGAGCGTGAGGCGAAACTGGAAAAGGCGGTGCTCCTGGCCCGCCTGGAGTCATCCTTCGGGAAGTCCCCCTCGTGGGCCTCCTCGATCCGCAGTCGCCTGTAGCGGCTCCTCGGGCGTCACCGTTCCGTTGCCGGACGGAAGGTGCGTGTCGGTCTCGCCCTCCTCGAAGGCACCCTCGCGCCGGCGCTGGCTGTGGATCAACCCCACCTCGCTCGTGAGGAACAGGCTCACGACCGCGGCGATCAGCGTCATGGGAATGAGCTGCAGCCCGGCCATCTCGGTCACGACCAGCGTGCTCCCGAGTGGTGTCTTGGTGACGCCGACGTTGACGGCGACCATCAGGCACGCCATCAGCACCACCTCGTTCGTCCCCGGAATGAGGCCGTGCCCGAAGCGGCCCAGGGCGACGCCGATGAAGAACATCGGGATGATGAACCCGCCGCGCCATCCTGACGACAGCGTCAGCGCCGTCCCGCACAGCTTCGCCACGGCCGCCACGACCAGGATCGAGACGACGGCCCGCCGGGCCATGAGCGGGTCGATCTGGGCTTCGCCGAAGGTCAGGGCGTACGGTGCCCAGAAGGCGAGCGCGCCGAGCCCGGCACCTCCGATCACGGGCCGCGCCACGGGAGGGATCCGGCGGAAGAGCCACAGCAGCCCGGTGGCGAG
>JAFASB010000127.1 GCA_019244985.1 Acidimicrobiia bacterium
TTGAACCTCCTCGTGACCGAACCCTCCCGCCCCCTGCGTCGCCCCGGCGACGACGTCTACGTCCGGGACGCCTACCACTACGAGGAGCTGCCCAAGCCGCTCGGCAGCCCCAGGCGTGGGCGCCGCTGGGGCCGTGTCGTCCTGGTCGTCATCGGCGTCATCGTGCTGTTGCTCGCCCTCGCCGGCGTCTGGGTGCAGCGTCAGATCAGCGGGCATCCCAACGGCGGACCCGTCACGGTGAGCATCCCGAAGGGCTCGTCGACCTCGGCGATCGGCAGCCTGCTCCACCGCCAGGGCGTCATCGGGAACACGACGGTGTGGCGCCTCTACACACTCGTGAAGCGGCCCGGCCCCCTGCAGTCCGGCGACTACCGGTTCCGCCATGACGAGAACATGGGTCACGTCCTCGACGTCCTGCACGGCAGCGTCGACACGGGGGTTCACCGGGTCACCATCCCCGAGGGCTTGACCCTGCGTGAGATCGCGGCGAAGGTCGGCACCATCCCGGGCCTGTCGGCCGATCGCTTCATGGCGATCGCCCAGAGCGGCACCATCCACTCGCAGTTCCAGCCGCCGGGTTCGACGAGTCTCGAGGGCCTGTTGTTCCCCGACACCTACTTCGTCGAGCGCGGCGATGACGAGACCAAGCTGCTGGCCAAGATGGTCGACAACTTCGACAGGCAGGCGTCGGCGGTCGGGATGCAGGATGCCGCGGCGAAGGCGGGCGTCTCGCCGTACGACGCAATCATCGTGGCGTCCCTCGTCGAGAGGGAGGCCAAGGTCGACGAGGACCGGGGCATGATCGCCCGCACGATCTACAACCGCCTGGGCAAGAACATGAAGCTCGGGATCGACGCCACCGTCGAGTACGCCATCGGCACACACAAGCCGACGCTGACAGCGACCGACCTCGACACCGACTCGCCGTACAACACGCGCAAATACGCCGGGCTCCCGCCGACGCCGATCGCGGCCGTCGGGCAGAAGTCCCTGACGGCCGCGCTGAACCCCACACCGGGGCCGTGGCTGTACTACGTGCTCGCCGACCCGAGCGGCAAGCACGCCTTTGCAACGACCGACGCCGAGTTCGAGCAGCTCGTCCGCCAGGCCCGCGCCAAGGGCCTGATCTGAGGCCCCGCGTGCAATCGTCCTGGCAGGTGGCGGGGAGCACGCGGGTGGCCGCGGTGATCGGTCACCCGATCCACCATTCGATCTCGCCGGTGATCCACAACGCCGCCTTTCGGGCGCTCGATCTCGACTGGGTGTTCACCGCCTTCGAGGTGGCGCCGGGCCGGGGCGCGGCGGCCGTCGACGGGGCGCGGGACCTCGGGCTCGCCGGGCTTTCGGTGACGATGCCGCACAAGGCCGACGTCGTCCGTGCACTCGACCGGCTCAGCCCGACCGCCGAGACGCTCGGTGCGGTGAACACGATCGTCCGCAATGGAACGCGCGAGTTCGTCGGCGACAACACCGACGGCGCAGGGTTCCTCGACGCGCTCCGCAAGGACGAGGGATTCGAGCCCGCCGGGCGCCGCTGCCTCGTCGTGGGTGCCGGCGGCGCGGCGCGCGCCGTCGTCGTGGCCCTGGCCGAAGCCGGGGCGTCGGAGGTGATCGTCGCCAACCGGACGGTCGAGCGGGCGGAGGAGGCCGCGTCCCTGGCACCGAACCTCGCCCGCAGCGGCTCGCCCGAGGAAGCCGACGCCGCCGATCTCGTCGTGAACGCCACTCCGCAGGGGATGGCCGGCGACCGCACCCTGCCCGTACCGGCGTCCAGCCTCGGCCCGGGGCAGCTCGTCGTCGACCTCGTGTACCACCCGGCGCTCACGCCGCTCGTCGAGGCGGCCCGCGAGCGCGGAGCGGCGGCGGCCAACGGCCTGGGGATGCTGATCCACCAGGCCGCCCACGCCTTCCGCCTCTGGACGGGTGAGGACCCGCCGCTCGAGGTCATGTCGGCCGCCGCCCTGGCGGACCTGGCCCTCCGGGACTAGCCGGGCGGGTCCTGCGGGCTAGTAGCAACTGGGGGTTGCGCCTCAGTTTCGTCGTCCGACGTGCCGATGTTGATGGGGAGATCGCGCATCGGACGTAAGGAGAACCGTGTCGCTCCAAGGCTCGCTCGACGGGTTCCCGCTCCCTGACGTGCTCGCCTTGCTCGCGTCGACGAAGAAGCGCGGCGAGCTCAGGGTGGCGGGCCAGCAGGGCGCGGGCCGCATCTGGATGGCAGACGGAGCCGTGGTCGGCGCCGAGAGCGGAAGCGCGCACGCGCCCGTCGACGTGCTCTTCCGGCTCCTGCGCATCGACACGGGGAGCTTCACCTTCGACCCGAACGGCAAGGTCCCCGCGGGCAAGCCGCACGAGCTCGAGCCCCTCCTGGCCGAGGCCCACGCCCGGCTCGCCGAGTGGGCCATGATCGAGGCGGTCGTGCCCTCGCTGACGACATCGGTCGATCTGGCCGACGAGCTGCCGGCAACCAAGGTGACGGTGACGTCGGCGCAGTGGCAGGTGCTGCGAGCGGTTGCCGGCGGCGCGACGGTCGCCGACGTGGCCCGGCTGCTCGACGCCGACGAGTTCCACGCCTGCCAGGCCGTGAAGCGGCTTGTCGACGTCGGTCTGGTTTCCGTTGCCGAGGGACAGGGGACGGTCGTCGCGGATGCCGGCGACCTGGACGTCGCCGACGACGAGGACGTCGAGCTCGAGGAGTCGGATGAAGTCGACGACGACGAGGACGCCCGGACCGACAACACGACGTCAGAGGACGGTGAGGTCGAGTCAGAACCGGATCCGGACGAGCTCGTGAGCATTCCGTCCCATCTCCGAGCCGCCCGTCGCCCCCGTCACAGCCAGCCTGAGGCGAAGAAGGAGACCCCGGCTCGTCCGTCGCCGATGGCGATTGCCGCCGCCCGGCGTCGCGCCGAGCTGGCCGCCGAGCGGGGTGAAGGTGACGATCTGGTGGGCGCCGCGGCAGCAGCGCTGACGCCGGACAACGCCAACGCGCTCGTGCAGGAGCTGGCCGCACTTGGCACCGACGTCCGGGAGGCAAGCGAAGTGATCAGGGCCGCGTCCCACGCCCCGTCGCCCGCCGAACGCGCAGCCGCCCTCGAAGGCGTCCTGGCCGACGACGAGGGTGAACCCGTCAACCGGGCGCTTCTGGTGAAATTCCTGTCGTCCGTACGGTCGTGAGGGTCTGAGCCGAGGGCGATGCCGACCCGCAATCAGCTGGGAACGCTCCTCCTGGAGCGTGGTCTGGTCACCGAGGAGCAGCTGGACACTGCCCTCGAGGAGCAGCGCCAGAGCCGAAAGTCGCTGGGCCGCGTCCTCATCGACGCCGGCGTCGTCTCCGAGAGTGACCTGGTGTCGACGCTGGCCGCACGCATCGGCCTCGAGTTCGTCGACCTCCTCGAGTACTCGATCGACCCCAGCGCTGTCGGCCTCATCTCCGACTCCCTGGCGCGCCGGTTCCAGGCAGTGC
>JAFASB010000242.1 GCA_019244985.1 Acidimicrobiia bacterium
CGACTACAAGGTCCAGGTACAACAGGTCAGCGACGTGGCCGAGCGGTTCAAGCTGCAAGCCGGCAAGACCGGGGTGAGCATCGCGAGCAGCCTCATCTCCGATCTCGGCGCAGCGACGAAGGTCACCGGCAACGACATCTTCGGCAACCTCGGCAAGATCGGAAAGGATCTCGTCACCCCTAACGCGCTCGGCCCACTCGGCCAGCTCAAGGCCGCCGTGGACGATGTCACGTCTGGCGCGCGTCGCGAGCAGGCGGCCGAGGACGATGTCGCTCGACAGATGGCAGCGGTCGAGGTCGCAACCAACGAGGCCTCGGCGGCTGCGGCGGAATTCGCGAAGCAGCAGGACGCCGTTACCTCGGCGGCTGATGGCTTGCGTTCGGCCGAGCAGAGCCAGGTCAAGGCCCATGAAGCGACCGAGCAGGCCGTCCGGGGTGTCGCCTCGGCGCAGCATGCGACGCAGGACGCTGTCCACGGGCTCGAAGAGGCTCAGTACAGCCTCAACGAGCTGTACGCGCGCGGCGAGCAGGTCGAGCGCGCCGTCACGACCGCCGAGTACGGCGTCGAGCAGGCGCACCGCGCGACCCGCGACGCCACTGAGTCCCTCACCGACGCCCAGCGCAAACTGAACGAGGCCCAGCAGTTCGGTGCCGAGGACTCGGCGAACGAGCTCACGAACGCCCATCTCGACCTGGCGTCCGCCACGTTGGCACTCGCCGAGGCCAAGCAGCGCGCGGCGACGACGGTCCCGACTGCCAGCGACCCTTACGCGGCGCAGGCGGCCCGGCTCGGGGTCCAGCAAGCGACCCAGCGCCAGCGGGAGGCGCAGGAGGCGCTCAACAAGGTCCAGCAGTTCGGTACCCAAGCCGACCAGAACCTCACCGATGCCCAGCGCGCGGTGCGGGACGCGTCGGAGAAGGTCACCGACTCGCTCCACGGCGAGGACGACGCCGTCGAGAAACTGAATGAGGCCCAGAAGGGCGTCGCCGAGTACCAGCACCAGATCGCCGACGCGAAGTACGCGGTCTCCCAGGCCGCCTACGGCGTGCAGCAGGCCGAGGAGGGCGAACGCGACGCCTCGCAGAAGCTGAAGGACGCCCGTCAGGAAGAGGAGAACGCCTCGATCCGGGTCCGGGAGGCCGAGGACAAGCTCGACGAGACCGTGCGAGCGCTCGGTAGCGACCAGAACGACATGATCGACACCCTCGAGAAGCGTTATCCCGAGCTCGCAGGCGTTGTCGAGCAGAGCTACGGCCGCATCAAGGCGGCGATGTCGAACTTGCCGGCGCCGCCGGCACCCCACACGGACATCAAGCCCATCTCGATCGTCGGGGCGGGGGGCGCATACGACCCGGCGACCGGCCAAATCCCGATCGTCGGAGCACCACCTGGCCGGGCGGCAGGCGGTCCCGTGGTGCCCGGCCGGACCTACGTGGTCGGTGAGAAGGGCCCTGAGCTCCTGCGCGACGGACGCGTCTATCCGAGCGGCCACGCTCCGCCGGAGGTCGTGCCTGCGCCTGACGCCAACGTCGAGCGCATCGACTACGACCGCCTCGGCCAGGCGGTGGCGAGCGCGCTTGAGGGCGTCGAGATGAGGGTCGACGGCATGAAGTTCGGCGAGCTCTCCATTCTCCACAGCGTGCGTTACCGCAGCGCCCACGCCGGGATGCGGTCCTGAGCGAGAGTGTCGCGATGCCTGCACCCGTAGGGTTCGACACCTCGCTCGACGCCATGCGGATCATCACGGCCGCGCTCAACGAATCGGGCGGCACCGCCGACAAGGTGCCGATCGAACAGCTCCGCCACACGCGCGAGCAGCTCGAGGCCGCCGTCGAGCAGTCCGGTGGCGACGGGGTCATTCGGCTCCTGCTCGTGGTCGCCGAAGGTCTCATCGGCTGTCGTCTCGCTGCAGACAGAGGCGATCGGGCCGCCGCAGACTCCGAGCTGCAGAGCGCCAAAGAGGCGATGGCGGCGCTCGCCGAGGTCATCCCCGCGCCGGACCCCGACGATCTGTAGTCCGCGCGTAGGTTCATGTAGCTCCACCTACGCGCGCCGAACCTGTTACGACGGTGTCGGCTAAGCAATGGCCCCGGCGGGTGATTGAGCACCCCCGGGGCCCGGACAGCACCTACGAGGAGGAGCTGACAGTGATCGAGGGTAGGCAGTTCGTGAAGGCGGCGGCGTTCCCGGAGGGTTTCACCTGCGCGCAGTGCGGCACGCCACGCCGGAGCGTCGACCTGCCAGGCGTGGTCGCTCTGGTGGTTGGCGACGACAGCGTCTGTTGGCCGTGCGTGGGCGATGCGATGGTCGACGCCGTGGACGCTGGGATCGGGTCCGGCCCTCAGGCCGCGGGCTGATCGGGCGACGTCGCACGCTTCTTCGCCAGCGCGACCTGGTGGGCGCGCGCGATGTCGTCAAGGGTGGATGGGCGCCGCGTCCGTTTCCGCGACGGTGGATCGTCACGTCTGACGCCTCCCCAGATGCCGTCATGCTCGTCGCGCCCGGACGCCCGGCACTCGTCTTGCACGCTGCACGACGCGCAGATGGCCTTCGCCGCGCGGGCGCCAGCCGGAGACAACGGGAAAAACGTGACCTCCGGGTGCTCCTTGCAGGCTGCGTCCGCATGCCATGCCGGGCGGTTGAGGAGGTCCGCTACAAGGTCTCGCAGCTCGTCGGCGAGAGCGAGTTCACCGCTGGGGCCAACTGCGGCCACGTTCGTCTGTTACGCGGCGACCGACACCGAGAGGCGACGGTACCGATCGCGCGCGCGATCGTTGGGGATGCTCGTCGCCTGGCTGGCCCTCGTCCTCGGTGTCGTGAACAGCGCTCTCCTGATTTACCAGTGGCGGCAGTCGGGCCCGGTGGTGGCCGTGCGCACCGCGTTCGCGTTCCCTGTCTACGGGCCAAATCTGGGTGAGCAGCACGTATCAGTGGAGGCGTTCAACAAGGGGCGGTCGCCGACCACCGTCGAGGGTTGGGGTATAGCGCTGGAGCCAGGGCACGGTGACCTGTTTGTTCAGCACCCGGAGCCGTGGCAGCCATCGCTACCGCACCGTCTGGAGCCGGGCGCGTCGGCAACGTGGTACATGCGGCTGAGCGAGTTGGAGGCCGAACTGGCGAAGCGGCCGGGGGCGCGCCCGGTTGCGTTTGTGCGGCTCGCTGGTGGCGCTCGGTGCACCGCTCCGGTGCACCTGAGCAGCCATTGATGGCGAGCTACGTCGGGGACGCCTTGAGTCGCGGATCGCGATAGTCACCAGCCAGCGCGTCCGCCCAGATCAACAGGGCGAGCAGTCGAGTGAGGGGAGCGGTCTGGTCGCCCTCCATGTTGCGGACCGCCGACGCCTTCCGCCGGTCGTAGGCGTCGTCTGATAGCGGCTGAAGGGCGTCGAAGAGGCCGCGCGGAGCCTTCTGGATCAGGTTCGATATCGCGGCGGCCAACATCTCGTCAGTGGTCCCCCGATCGAAGCTTGCGAGGAGTTCCTGCTGCTCAACGATCGCGTCCTGCGCCAGCTTGCGCAGCTCCAGCTCCGCGTACGCCCTGTCGCCGGCGCTGGACGACTCCACGGGCTCGTACGGGATAGCAACGCGGTCGATGACCCACTCCGGCACCGTGCGGAGCACGCGACGCTGCTGCTGACGCAGCGCGTCCAGCTCCTTCGTCAGAAAGGGATGTCCGTCCTCCATAAGCGGCCAGGCTATGACCACGATTACGAGCGCGGCGGGGTTCTAGGCCGCGGCCAGGCCGCGAGAGGCCGTCAGACCGTGTCAGACGACGACAGATGACAACAGACAAAAGCGCAGGTGGGAGTGGAACTTGCCTGGTCACGCCTGCGCTCGCGCTGCCCTTACAAGGCAGAAGTCGGGGGTTCGAGTCCCTCAGCGCCCACCGTTCTGACCTGCGGCGCCCGACGGGGAGCGCCGCGGCCCGCCGTTTGCAAGGCCGGGGATGCGTGAGAGACTGCTGGCCTCGCGATATTGGGGAGGACTCAGATGAAGCGAAGATCACGCGTCGGTGTGGTGGTGGGACTCGTTGGCGGTATGAGCATGCTGGTACTGGCGGCGCCACCTGCGGGTGCCCTCCGGGTATCCGGCGGCGATTCGATCGCGGTCGCGTCGGCGAACGGCGGAAGCGGCGGATCGGCCGTGCTCCACGTCTCGCCGGTGGCGACCTCGGGCAACTCGGGAGCGGCCGTCGGTCAGTCGTCGGCGACCAACAGTGGCAATACTGGCCCCGCGTCGTCGACGTCGACGTCGAACCCTGTCGCTGTGTCAGGCAACTCCGGCTCAACGGGTAGCACGGGCAATGTCACTGTCCACGTTTCGACGTCCAACACGGCGATCAAAGGCAAGGCAACGGTCGACGGAAATGCGCGCTCGGGCGATAGCGGCAACTCGGGCCGCACTGGGAATGCGTCCGCGGTCGGGAGCGCCAACTCGAGTGCCAACTCGGGAGCGACCTCGACGTCGAACGCCCAGAGCGGCAGTACCGGTAACGCCGCCAACGCCGTCAAGGTGACTGCGGTCGGCGGCAACGGCGCCCGAGGCGGCGACGATGCCACCGCCCATTCCGGCAGGGGCGGCAACGTCACCATTCACTAACAACCGTTCCCAACAACACGACGCAAGTCGAGAGAGCCCGGGGCTGTGCCCCGGGCTCTCTGTATCTCTCGAGGCCGTGGAACGACTGATGTCGTCGTCTGAGCGGGACGGCTACGGGCAAACGGTGGTTACTCGGCGTGTTGCCGCACGAAGCGGACCCGCCTGGTAGTCCGCCTTCGGGGAGGCGATGCACACGTGCTGGTCGGTGATCTCCGCGCTGCCCTCACAAGGCAGAAGTCGGGGGGTCGAGTCCCTCAGCGCCCACACCGACTACAACGACGCTCGATGACATCGAGGGCGAAGGCCGAATTCGAAGGCCCCGGCGGGTTGCGGCTTGCCGCCGAGGTGGCGGGTGACGAGGGCGCGCCCTCGGTGGTGTTCTTCCACGGCGGCGGTCAGACGCGGCACGCGTGGGGCACGTCCCTCGACGTCCTCGCCCAGGAGGGTTGGCGCGCGTACTCGGTCGACCTTCGAGGGCACGGCGAAAGCGAATGGTCTCCGGAGGGCGACTACACGCTCGACGGCTTCCTCTCCGACGTCCAGGCGATCGCACGATCCCTGGGCGACCAGCCCGTGCTCGTGGGAGCGTCGCTCGGTGGGATCGCGTCGTTGGCGGCGGTCGGAGAGTCACCGGAGCCCATCGCACGAGCGCTGGTCCTGGTCGACGTCGCCCCTCGCATCGACCGTGCCGGCGCCGACCGCATCGGCGAGTTCATGATGGCCCACATCGATGGGTTCGCGTCCCTCGAGGAGGTCGCCGACGCCGTCGCCGCCTACAACCCCCACCGCCCCCGCCCGACCGATCTCTCCGGTCTCAAGAAGAACGTCCGTGAGCGCGACGGGCGCTGGTACTGGCATTGGGACCCCGCGTTCATGGTCGGGCGCTTCGGTTCACCCGATGAGACCCGGACGTCTGTCATCCAGCCCGAGCGTCTCGAGCGCGCCGCGAAGACACTGACGATCCCGACGCTGCTGGTCCGCGGCCGCATGAGCGATCTGCTGACCGACGACGGGAGCAGGGAGTTCCTCGAGGTCGTCCCGCACGCCCGCTTCGTCGAGGTCGGCGGAGCCGGGCACATGGTCGCCGGCGACCGCAACGACCTCTTCAACGACGCAATCGTGGAGTTCCTGCGAGACATCGCAGAGGGTTAGCGAAAATGCGCGAGGAGTTCGGGCGCTGGGCGGGACGCCCGCCGGCGGAGGTGTGGAGCGCTCCAGGGCGCGTGAACCTCATCGGCGAGCACACCGATTACAACGGGGGCTTCGTGCTCCCGTTCGCCATCGACCGATCGACGACGGTCGCCGTGGCGCCCCGGAATGACGGACACCTGCGGTGCCACTCCCTGCAGGTCGCCGACGACACCGGCTGGGCGAAGTACGTCCGTGGCGTGGTGCAGGCCTTGGCTGCCGAGGTCGGCGTACAGGCCACCGGGGCCGACGTGCTCGTCGACAGTGACCTCCCGACCGGCGCAGGCCTCTCGTCGAGTGCTGCCCTCGAGGTGGCCGCGGCGGCCGCCATGGCGGCGATGAGCGGTGTGGCCCTCGACGGCCGCCGGCTGGCCGCCGTGGCCTTCCGGGCCGAGACGGAGTTTGTCGGTGTGCCCGTCGGCGTCATGGACCAGACGGTCGTGGCCCGAGCCGAGGCGGACCACGCCCTGTTCCTCGACACCCGGTCGCTCGAGATCGAGCAGGTGCCGTTCGACCCGGCCGCCGAAAACCTCAACGTCGTCGTCGTCGACTCCGGCGTGCGCCACCAGGTGGGCGACGGGCGCTATGCCGAGCGCCGTCGCGAATGCGAGGCCGCGGCGGCCGCCCTGGGTGTCGAGCAGCTGCGGGATGCGACCCTCGAGCAGGTCGAAGCGACGGAGATGGACGACACCCTTCGTCGGCGGGCCCGCCACGTCGTGACCGAGGATGCCCGGGTGCTGGAGACGGTCGAGCAGCTGCGACGCGGCCCGCGTGGCGGAGCCGTGCGGGGGATCGGCACCATCCTCCTGGCCTCCCACGCCTCACTGCGCGATGACTTCGACGTGTCGTGTGACGAGCTCGACCGCATCGTCGAGACCGCCATGGACAAGGGCGCGTTCGGCGCTCGGATGACGGGCGCCGGGTTTGGTGGCTCGGCCCTCGTCGTCGTCCCCGACCGCCACCTGTCCAGCGTGCTCGACGGCTTCGGAGACGCCGCCTTCGAGGTCCGGCCGGTCGACGGTGTGCGGAGAAACGGCGCGATGGGGTAATCAGCTTGCCGTGACTACCTCTCTCGTGGTGATGGCCGCCGGC
>JAFASB010000369.1 GCA_019244985.1 Acidimicrobiia bacterium
ACGGCGCTCTGCCGGTGCCGTGGGAGCTCATGGGGGGCATGGCCGGCATCCTCACCGACCACGCCGGGAAGGGGCCTTATCCCTCCTTCGCCGACGATCGACGGGCGCCCAACCATCCGGACTGGTCGGTCTTCGAGTTCGACAAACCCCCCATCGCCCCGACGAGCAAGGATCCGACCGGCTTCCAAGACGGCGGCCTGGGCGCGGAGCTCATCAACCCCAAGCAGATCGACAAGATGCACGACCCCTCAAAGGACCAGTGCAGTGTCGGAGGCAAAGCGGCCACGGGCCTGGCGTGCACCGCGGGAGGCCCAGGTGACCTGCGCCCCGGCAGCGACGGCGGAGGCGTCGGGGTCGGGCCCACGCCGACGAGCGTCTTGGGGCCTGTCAGCCCGATCGACTGCCTCAGCCATCCCGACAAGTACCACCACGACCCCAGCACCGGTCTGTGCACGGGCCCGGCCGCGACCACGACGACCACAGGCCCTGACAACCAGGACCCATTGACACCCCAGGGAGACAACTCCCAGGCCCTTGGGCCAGCGCCTCAAACGGCTCTTCCAATGCGGTTGACCGCGTCAGTGAGTCCCGCCCCCTCGAGTGCGACAACACCCCCCACCACGGCGCCGGCGCCGACCACCACGGGGGGAGGACCCCTTCCTGGCATCAGTGACACGGCTGGCGCGACCCCGTCGACGACGACGCCCGCTGCCGCGGGAACGGGGTCGCCCACCACGACTACCCCCGGCGACCGGATCGGCCCATCCAACCCCTTCGGCGGCGGCCTCGGCGCCGGCCAGCAGCAGCCCGCAAAGCTCCCCCGGGACCCCGGCAACTGGGACAAGATTGACCCCCAAGGCGTGCCCGAGGCAGTCAACTACATCATGCGCCAGCTACAGGTCCGGGCTTGGCAGGAGCTGAACTGCCCCCAGATGGCCGCTGCTGGCGCCTACACCGCAGCCCACCCTGTCCCGGCCGGCACCCATCCCTCCGTCGACCAGCTCGCCTGTGCAGATTGGTCTCCCGCCCCCGCACCCGTTGCCAACGACGGCCCGCCCGGCGCGCCACCTCCCAGCGGCGCCACACCCACCACTCAGCCCACCAACGCATCGACGAAGTCGGACAAGCCGACCGGCCCAACATCCATCGATGACTTGACCTCAGACCGACTCGCTCCGCCCAACGATGCCTTCTGGGAACGGATCCTCAATGACATGATCTACCAGCGATACGCGTGCCCCCCCGAGCGCTGGACCGGCGCGGATCCTCGCCAGCCCGAACCTGCTTCCCCTGACGGCAGCGCCGTGGTCGTCCTACCCGTGCCCTGCCCCGCAGCGACCTACCACGACGGCGACCCCCCGCCGCCGCAGTGCCCTGCAGGAGAGCAGCCCCCTTCAGAGAAGTGCTCTTATCCGCCACCGCCCAGACTGCTGGATCCTCTCCCACCGCTGCCCGCCCTCGGACACCGCATCATTGAAGAGGGCTGGCGCCTCGCCGACTTCGATGCCTACGCGTCGCTCTGTCCGACCGATTCCGCCAGCAGTGCAGACGGTTCAACCCTGGTGCCGGCGCCCGGTCCCTCGGGACCCGGCTCACCCGAGGCGCCCATTCAGGCCAACAATGCCCGCACGATCATCGGCATCGCCAAGACCGAGAACCTCGGCAAGCAAGGAGCGCTGATCGGGTTGATGGCCGGCCTCGGCGAGTCGACACTGACCGACGAGGCGAATCGCGTCGTGCCGCCGTCAGAGTCGTATCCGGGCAAGGAGGCCGACCCTCCCCCCGATGGCCATTCGGTGGGGATCATGCAACAGCAGCCCAACTATGGCTGGAGCACGATCGCCTCCGGGGACGCAGCGATCAACAATAAGGACGCCGTCTGGCAGATCATGACCCAGGCCTACGCCGCTGAGGCCTTTTTCGGCAGCCCTCCGGGCAGCCAGGCACCGCCAGCGTTGGCCAAGGGCCTCCAAAACGTTGCCGGTTGGCAGACGATGACCCCTGCCGAGGCCGCCGCGAAGGTGCAAGGGAACCGCGACGGCTGGCGGACCTACGCAGCAAAGCAGGAACAGGCCCAGCGGGACTTGGACGCGTATTACGACGATGCCCAACCCGTTGCGCTGCCCGTTCCCTTGAACGGCGGACCGGCGCCATCCCTCAACGGTGACGCAACCAGCCCCTGCCAGAGTGACAACACCAATGCCCCGAGCATCGACGGGTGCAAGAACCCCTTCGTGGAGGCGGGGTGGGCGACGGCGCGCACGGACCAAGGCGTTGATTACGTCCCACAGCGTGCCCTGCCGGTCCGCGCTATCTGCGACGGGACGGTGCTCGATACCGCCGGCCACGGGTGGCCTGGTGGCGTCTTCATCCTGCTCAAGCTCACGAGTGGACCCTTCACCGGCAAGTGCGCCTACGTGGCTGAGCACCTCTCTAACGTCGTACCCCCGGGGACCCACGTCGCGGCCGGGGACGTCTTGGGCACGGCACTTCCGGGAAGCCCCTGGACCGAGTGGGGGTGGGCAGCGGGGCCGGGCACGCCCAGTGTTCGTTATGGCGGAGCACCAGACGGGACCGCCATGGCGGGAGGCAAAGCTTTTGCTCGCTTCCTTCGCTCCCTGGGCGCACCAACACGCGACGACCCTGGCCAAGGCCCGCTCTATGAGGGAGCCTCGTGCGCGTGAGTGCCACCTCGCGTGTCTGGACGCCGGTCCTTGTTGTGGTCGGAATTGGGCTCATCGCCAGTTCCTGCAGTCACAACAGTGCCTCACAAGCGTCGCCACGCCCTCAGACGGTGCCGTTCATCACCTTCCCATCCACGACCGCCCCCCCGCCCATGACCGATGCCGGCGGCGGACTGACCACCACCACAACCACCTCGGACACACCGTCCCCAGAGGTGCTCGCCGCCACCACCGCGTTCGTCGACCGTCGCGAGGACCGAGTCGGTGCCGACCAGCCCTCACTGACTTCTTGGCTGCCCGGCGTGCACCCTTACGTCACCTCGGCTATGTACGCGCGGCTCCAACCCCGACCCGACGACCCTACTGGCACGCCCCGCGGTGACTTCGACATTGCCCATCAGCGCGGCTATGTCGTGCGGGCGCACCCCACCAACTGCATCTGGGACCTCCAGAAGCCAGCGCCGACACCGACGTCGGGCTGGGTCTACTGCGACCTCACCGATACGACCGTCGACGCGGTCACGGGGGCGCCGGTCTCGCAGGCAGTCCTCGACGCTCACTGGACCGAGAACGGGCCCCAAGACCCTCTCATCGTGGCCGTCGTTAAGAACGGCGACCGCTGGTATGTCGACGAGGACGCAACTGGTCAGGTCGACTGATCGCCAGGGCGCGCCGGGCTATCGCCGCAGGGCCCCGCGCACACCGACGAGTACTTCCCGAACTCCCTATGCCGCTCCCGCGGCGCGATCTCGGTAGGCGGCCACGATTTCCGCGGTCACCTCGGCGAGGCGCCCATCCTTGAGGTCGCCGTCGGTCACCACCATCACTGACCAGCCCTGCGCGCTCACGAACCGCCGCTTGGCTGCGTCGCGCTCGATCGTGTCGCGCACCTCGGCCTCGAGGCGCTGGGCCAACTGGGGGTCAGCGGCGGCCCTGGCAGCCAGGTCCTGGTGTAGATCACGGCCGCCGTGCCACCAGACGCCGTCCACGAACACAGCAAGGCGGGCCTCCTCCCAACACAGGTCCGGGGTTGTGACGACGCGGCCCGCCTCGTCACGAAAGGCACGGTTGCGATCAGGTATGGGCAGCCCGGCCTCCACCACTGCGCCCACCATCACGTCTTCGGTGCGCGAGGTGGTTAGGCGCGCGGAGGCTTTGCTCTCGGCCACCACAACCTCCCGCGCCGCGCCGTCGACGGTTCGCACCAACGCCTCGAGCACCTCCAAGGCACCGGGGTCGAGAACCCCGACCCACCAGCCAGCGGCGCTGAAGGCGCCAACGTCGTCACCGTGTTGGGCAAGGCCCACCTTGGCGTCGGGCCAGCCGACACTCAGCGCCGGGGCGCCGTCGTCCTCGCCCAGACGGCACCCCACCTGAGGTTGACTAATGCCCGCCCGCGCCAGGCGCTCATAGATCACAGCCCACGCCCGCTCCACGGCCCCTACTCCACGAACAGCGGAGCGACCCGGTCTTCATCGGTCCCTCCCAGCACCGATCGCACACGGCGGTCCGGTACCGGGACGCCCCGGAGCTCCGCGACGAGCTCCTTGGCCCCCACCAAGACCGCGAGCTTTGCCCGGGGTCTGACGTGGTGAACCCGAAACAGCTCCTCGATCGTGCCTCGCTTATATCCCATGGCGCGCAGCGCCCGCTCGAGCGGAACCCGGGAGGCGTACTTGTCGGTCAAGGCCACGGTGCGCAAGCTCTCGAGGGAGAGCTCGCCCGCCGACAGGCGACCCAACAGCGCCCGCTCGGCTTCTGCGGCCCGGGCCTTCTGGGTCTCACTCATGGGCCGAGCGCGACGTCGCCACGACGAGACGACGAACCTTGGCCAGCTCGGGGCCGAACCGGCCAAGTAGGCCGTCGTCGCGGGGATCGGTCGTGGTCAGTAGACGGCGCATCGTCTGGCCCGAGGCCTCGAAGAGCCGGTCGATTGGCTGGCGGGATGCCTCGACGTCCTCCCAGACCGACGGGCCCGCCGGCGTGCCCACGAGAGCCTCGGTGCAGTCGTCGAGCAGGCACGACAAGCCGAAGGCGAAGCGCTGCATGGCCGAGGCCAGGTCGATCGCCTCGTCACGCTCACCGCCATCACCGCGCATCGGTTCGAAGAGCGCGCTCGTCACCGCCGACGACCAGTCGTCGACTCCTTCGTTGACGCCGCCCCTGCCCGCCCGAAGGTCCAGCACCATCGCGCCGAGACGGTCAGCGGCGCGTGACCAGCACCCCGCGGCGTCAGCCTTGCGGGCTTCGGCCAAATCGTTGGCTTCCTGACCGAACCAGTGGGCCACCGATTCCACGAAGGCAGCGGCTCGCTCGTATAGATCGTCACTCACACCCCTCAGCTTGCCCGAAGGTGCATGAGAGGGCCAGCGTCGGCCATTAACCCCCGCTCTCCTCGCCGCTGCGCTCGTCGGGGTCGATACCGTGGTGCATCGTGGATTCGGTCGACCACCCCGACAACGAGGAGCAGTCCACCAACGAGGACATGCTGCCCCCACCGCCACCATTCGAGCCCGACGCCGATCTCATCACCTCCCTTGAGCGCGGCGCCAACCCCGACATCGAAAGGCGCGACTAGAGCGGACGGCTCCCCCTTGAGGGGCTTGCGCATTTGTCTGCAAGGCCCTGCCTGTGGGGACTGGGGGCCGCTGCCGACCTCGGCGAGTCTGTGTCGGCCGGTTAATCGTCGGGAGACAGTGGCTTCGCCTCGCACCACGCCTCGAAGAGCTCGCGACCCACGTCGGTCATCTTGCGACCTTGGGCCGCGGCGCGCGCCTTGACCTTGCGGTGGAGGACGTCGCCCAGGTCGAGCGTGACCCGGCCCTTCTCGGCCGAGGCGGACAGGCCGGAAGGCAGCGGGGGCCTTTGCCTCGCGCCCGCTGCTCTGTGCGAGAGTGCAGCGCGGATTTTCTTACGAAGCGGCAACCGACCCACTCCCCCCTTTGTCCCTACGCGCCGCCCAGAGCCGCGAGCAGCTGGTCCTTGCCCGCCAGCACGCCGTCGGGAGCGACCTTGGCGCGCAGGCGACGACGGGCCTCCAGGCTGTCGGGCTCATCGGTGGCTGCTGCTGCTCGCGCCTCGACGGCGAGGCGCAACTTGGCGATCACCGAGGCGTTGGGCTGTCCGTTCTCGAGGCCAGCGACCTGTCGCAGCGCCTTCACCGCTTCGCCGACCTGGGCAGCGTTCTCCCGTATGCCCACGGCGCCTCGCTCCGGATCCGGCGGACCGACGAGGGCGCAGGCGATCGTCGAGATCGTCTTCGCCAGCGCCTCGGTCTCCCGGTCGGCGTCCAGGCGCGAGACCACGGCGTCGAAGGCGTCGTCCTCGTAGCCCAGATGCCCTTCGGTCGCTTCGTCGAACGCACAGAGCCGACCCATCTTCCAGGCCTTGACCACGTCGCTTCGCTGAACGCGGGTCCCACCCAACGCGGCGGTGGCCCCGTCGCCGACCTGGCGTTCCGCCTCCTGGTCCTTGCGCACCCGCGGCCGGCTCTTGTGCTCGGCCATGCGGGCGATGGCCTCATCGATGTCGGTCACATCGGGGTTGGACTCCAACCACACCCGCACGCGGGCCACCGTCTCGGGCGCCCAGTCCAGACGCAACACGGCGCGCTGCAGGTCCCGGCGAAGCGCCACGCCTAGCGCGGATGCCCACCCGACGCTCGGGCGCCTGTCGCTCGCGAACTGCTCGATGACCGTCACCACCGACCGTCCCCCCTCCTGGAGCAGGTCGCGGTGTTCCATCCACTGGCGACGCCGGCGCACCCCAGCGCGCCCCTCACAGGCCAGCTGATCGACCAGCGGCATGGCAATGCGCAACAACTCGGCCCGGGCCATGGCGGCCTCCTTGCGAAGGCGGCGGATGCGCATCGCAACGAGCGGTGCCTCCCGGGCCGGTACGGCCCCACTCGTCGGACAGACGCCAACCCAGTCAACATCGGGCGCGGGACCCTCGCCGCACCACTGCGACCTCATGGCTTGTTCAGGGACCTCGGAGAGGGCCACGCCCACGCCGACGTAGAACTCGCCATCGAGCTCCCAATCCTCGATGCGGCCGGACCAGTTGATCCGATGCACGCCCTCTTTCATGAACCCCGGCTCCGCACTGAAACGCAGGCTCCAGGGACGACCGTCGGAGGGGGCGGGCACGACCACGGGAAACAGCACCAGCGCACCTCTACACGGGCCATCAGCCTTGAGCACGGAATCGCTGGACTTCGATGCCCGGATCTTGAGCAAGAGCCGCTCGATCTCGTCGAGGTCGACCTTCATCGGTCCTCCACCCCCCGGGGGGCTCACCCCCCCTTCGACAAAATGTCCCTTCTGCTCTATAGAGGCAGCTCGGCCCGATGCATCACGGCCTTTTCGGGATGTTTTTTTTGTTAGATCGCCACTTCCGGGCCTCGGAGCCCAGAGTCCGCCACCCCTTGTGGCGGCGTTGCTGCTCTCAGAGCCAGCGGCGCCCACCCGACCGGTCCCGGGGGACGTCACATCGCAGCGCCGCCTGTGGTCACGTCGATCCCGACAATCGACGGGGCAGGGCTTTCGAGTGCCTTGCTTGTGGTCACCAGGCCCACGCCGACATCAACGCGGCGATCAACATCTTGCGGGCCGGTAGGGCCCAGCAGCCCTGTGCTGCGGAGGGTCGAAACTGACCCGCTACCCCGAACTAGAGCTCCGTGGTGAGGCTGGCGTCGAGCGCCAACAGATCGAGCGTGCGCTGCAGTCCGAGGTCCTTGACCGAGCGCGTCGTCGCGGCGGCCGCTGCGTCACACACCTCACACCGGGGCGCCGGCTGGCCCAGAGCCGCGCCACCGGCAAAGCGCCGCTCGATGCACTCCTGGAAGGAGCGCAACGACCCGTGGGCGATCACCAGGTCGAGGGGCGCCAGACCGGAGCCGCAGGCCTTACAGCACACCACCGAGCCGTCCTTGCCGATACCGATCCGTCGGCGCCTGTCGCAGTACTTGCAGTACCACGCCCTCGGAATGAGCTTTCGGCGGATCATCCCGGGCCTCCAGAAACAGCTCGAGAAACAGCTCGAGAAACAGAGAGAGAGAGAGAGAGAGAGAGAGAGAGAGAGAGGCCAGCCTACATACCTGGCGGCACTGCCGCGCTCAGAGCCAGCGGCGCGCACCCGACCCGTTCGCCGCCAGCGCCCGGCCACCCAACCACGCCGCGAGGACAACGGCGCCGAGCAGGATCAACACCTCGAAGAACACGAAGCCGACGAGCGCCGCCGCCGCCCAGCGGATCCCCTCCCGGGGATGCAGTCTCCCGTAGAGCACGAGGCCGGCCACGACGCCCGCCGCCACCCCCAACATCACCGCCACCGTCAAAGCCGGATGCCAGATCGGCGGCACCGTGCCAGAAAGGCCCACTGCGGACGCGACCAGGCCCAGAACGGCCGGGCGCAGCAGCGCCAGCATCCCCACGACCAGCGCGGTGACGCCCCCGACCATGAGCCGCGAGTGCATCGACGGCGCGGGGGGCATCCCGGGGGCGACGCCGTTGGGGTCCAGGAACCACGGCAGGTCGCTGTGGGGTGGGGCGCCCGACGGCGGCGAGCCGGCCGCGGTGTCCGCCATGCGCGCCTCGGCGGCCCGGCGGTTCGCCTCCTCGGCCTCGAGCTTGGCGCGTCGGCGGTAGTCGTAGCTGGCGCGGGTCTGGGGGTCGCCCAGGACGTCCCAGGCCTCCCTCACCAGGCGGAAGGCGTCGGCCGAGCCGCCGCGGTCGGGGTGATGCTCCTTGGCCAGCTCCCGGTACCGCGCCCGGATCTCGTCCTCTGGCGCGCCCGGATCGACACCCAAGATCCCATACCAGTTCAGGTCCTCTTCGGTGACCCTCATGGACGACCCCTTCGTCGTGCTCGGCTCTTGGGCTCATCTTGCCATCGGAGTGGGACAGAGCCGCCGGCTCGGGCCTCATTGACCAGCACCCGCACACGCGCCGTTGACACGTGGAGAATGTCGGCGAGGCGGCGGCTCGCGGCGCCGTTGTAGGTGGTGGTGTCGTCGAGGAGGAACTGGCGTGCGACCAACAAGGCCGTTTTGCGAGAAGCCGCGACACTGGGGACTGCCGCCTGAAGCGCTCGCAGCAATGAGTCGAGGGCGGCGAGGGTCTCGAAGGGGCTGCCCGTGTCTGCCTGGGCGTCGGCCCCCATGGCATCCACCGCTGGCCAGCGTCGGCGGGCGAGTTGGTCGGCCTCGCGCAGCCGCCGGGGTGGGACAGAGCCGCTGGCTCGGGCCTCATTGACCAGCACCCGCACGCGCGCCGTTGACACGTGGAGAATGTCGGCGAGGCGGCGGCTCGCGGGCAGTCCGTTGTCGGTGGTGTCGCCGGCATCCAAGAGGGCCTGGCGTCCGCCCAGAAGGGCCTGCTGGCGAGCAGCCGCGACCCTGGGGATCACCGCCCGAAGCGCTTGCAGCAGTGAGTCCAGGGCGGCGAGGGTCTCGAGGGGGTCGCCCGTGTCGGCCTGGGCGTCGACCACCATGGCATCCACCCCTGGCCACCGTCGACGGGCGGCGCGCTCATCGGCCTCTCGGAGCAGATTGAGGGACTCGGCAGGGACTCGACTGCAGATCTCTTCCCGCCACCACGGCAGGGCCACCACCACGTCGCGCTCGTCGGGACCCAACGCCGCGTCGTTGTCATGGCCCAGGTACCCGAGGAGGCGGTCCTGATCTTCGGCGCTCATCGCCGCCAGGGCCCGAGCGGCTTCGTCGTGAGACAGCGCTGCCACGCCCGAAGCGTAACCCCCCCATACGACGCAGACGCCCGACGG
>JAFASB010000392.1 GCA_019244985.1 Acidimicrobiia bacterium
CTCGGCCTCCCCGACCTGGACGGCTACGAGGTCTGCCGGCGCATCCGCGCCCGCGCCTCGACCCCGATCATCGTCATCACCGCACGCGGCGACGAGGTCGACCGGGTGGTTGGTCTCGAGCTGGGCGCCGACGACTATGTCGTCAAACCGTTCGGCTACCGGGAGCTCGTGGCGCGCATGCGCGCCATCGCTCGCCGGGCGGCGCCTGTCGAACCCCTCGCGATCCAGCACGTCGGGACAATCGCCATCGACCGCCGCACGCGCAAGGTGTGGCGAGGCGACGTCGAAGTGGCGCTGGCGCCCAAGGAGTTCGACCTTCTCGCGCTGCTCGCCGAGGACGCGGGCGCCGTCGTCAGCCGCCAGCAGATCCTCGAGCAGGTCTGGGACCCGCACTGGTACGGACCGACGAAGACACTCGACGTGCATGTGGCCGCCCTGCGCAAGAAGCTCGGACAGGCACAGCTGATCGAGACCGTGCGCGGAGTCGGCTTCCGTCTCGCCGTCGAGTCGTGAGGCGCCGCTTCCTCCTCAGCTTCTTCGTCTTCACCGTTGTCGTGCTGGTTGGGCTCGAGGTGCCCCTCGGCACGGTGTACCGCCAGCGCGAACGCCAGACGGTCATCGACGGCCTCGAGCGTGACGCCACTGCCGTGTCGGCGATTGCTCTGGACGACCTCGAGCACGGCGACCTCGCCAGCCTGCGCACGTTCAGCGATCGCTTCGGGCGTCACGAAGGCGAGGGCGTCACCATCTTCGACAACGCCGGGCGGGTGCTGGTCTCCGTGGGGCACACGCCGTCGGGCCCGCTCAGGTCGGGCTTGAGCGCCGAGCTGCATCGGGCACTGGCCGGGGCCAAGCCTTCGGGCATCGTGCACCGTCCCGGGCCCGATCTCCTGTATGTGGCCACGCCGATCGGGAGCGGGCGCTCCGCGCTGGGTGTCACGGTGATCGCGGCGCCGACGAGTGACCTCGAGCAGCGCATCGAGCGGAACTGGGTGCAGCTCGGGATTGTCGGCGTCGTCGTGCTGGCGGCCAGCGTCGGGCTCGCACTCCTGCTGGCGCGCTCGTTGCTCCGTCCGCTTTCCGAGCTCGACGACGCCGTGGCCGGCTTGCAGGCGGGCGACCTCGACACGCGGGCCGCGACATCGGGGCCGCCAGAGCTGGCGAACGTGCTCCGCCGCTTCAACACGATGGCCGACCGCCTGCAGGAGCTTGTCGAGGCCCAGCAGGCGTTCGTGGCCGACGCGTCGCACCAACTCCGTACGCCGCTCACGGCGCTACGTCTTCGTCTCGAGACGCTCGACGCCAACGCCGCGGCGGCCGATCACGTCGAGGTCGAAGCCGCCATCGCCGAAGCCCACCGCCTCTCGCGTCTCGTCGACGGGTTGCTGGCGCTGGCAAAGGTCGAGGCGAGCAAACCGGCGCGCAGCGTCATCGACGTGGCCGCCGTGGTCGACGACCGGGTGCAGGCGTGGGCACCACTAGCCGAGGAGCACGGCGTCGTCTTGCGCAGCCAGGGGTCGCGATCGGTGACCGCCCTCGCCGTTCCGGGCTTCATGGAACAGGCGCTCGACAACCTCATCGACAACGCGCTGGAGGTAAGCGCGGAAGGCTCGGCCGTCAATGTCGCGGTCAGGCCCGCTGGGAGTTGGGTCGAGATCCACGTCGTCGACGAAGGGCCGGGACTCAGCGCCGCTGAGCGGGATCGTGCCTTCGACCGCTTCTGGCGCCAGGACAGTTCCGTTCGGGCCCAGGGCACGGGCCTCGGCCTGTCGATCGTCCGCCAGCTCGTGCGGGTGAGCGGCGGCGAGGTGGAGCTGCTGGCCGGGCGTGGAGGTGCCGGCCTCGACGCCGTCGTCCGCCTCGAACCCTCGCCCGAACGGGCGAGCCGCGTTCTCGATGACCAGGATCTAGCGGTCTCTTAACCTTCCGCTTCCGCGCGTCGACGTACGTTCGGGTCATCTCCGCTTCCCACGTCGGGTCGTTCCCCAACCGGACAGAGATCGGCGGTGCCGGCGAGCTCCTGCAGTTCCCGAGCGGCGACACCGTGCGGATCCTCGTCGACAGCCGTCTGTCCGATCGCGCCCTCACCGTCCTGGACTGCACCCATGTCGCGGGGCCGACCGAGCGCCACATCCACGCCGACGCCCGCAAGGCTGTGTTCGTGCTCGCCGGCCGCTACCGGTTCGACATCGACGGCGAAGTCATCGAGGCCGGCCCGGGCGACCACGTGTTCATCGGTCGCGGCGTGCCGCACGACTTCATCGTCGGCATCGAGGGGGGCCGGACGCTGTTCGTCTTCTCGCCCGGCGGGGTCGAGGACTACTTCCGCGGCCTGGCGGCGATGGACGGCGCCGCTTCACCCGTCGCCGTCGACGAGCTGAAGCGCCGACACCACATCGAACCGCGCCAATCGTCCTAGGAAACGCCCCGGGCGCGGCCGTTTCGCGAGACTCGATGGGTGAACGAGCCGGCCGCGGCGGGCGGCGGGGATCCTCACGCCGCTGAGCAGCGCTACATAGACGGGCTGTACCGACGCCTGAGTGAGCTGCGCGCCCAGACGTCGGCGCGCCTGGCCGACGTCCGCCTGCAGCACACCCGCCATCAACAGAACCTCCTCGAGCGGGACGCCGAGATCCACCTGCTCGAAGGCGCGCTCGCTCGTTACGACGTCGGCGGCGGCGCGCTGTGCTTCGGACGCATCGACCTGATCGAGGGGGTCCGGTACTACATCGGCCGCCTCGGGCTCTCCGACGACTCCCTCGAGCCGCTGCTCGTCGACTGGCGGGCGCCCGCGGCTGAGCCCTTCTATCGGGCGACCCCGGGCCAGCCCGAGGGCGTCGTGCTGCGGCGCCACCTGCTGTGCGAGGGCGCCCGCCTGCTCGGCATCGACGATGAGGTGTTCGACGAGTCTGCGCTCGCCGAGGACCAGCGTCAGTCGCTGCGCGGCGAGGCGGCGCTGATATCGGCGTTGCAGCGACGGCGCACGGGTCGCATGGCGGACATCGTCGCCACCATCCAGGCCGAGCAGGACGAGATCATCCGCTCGCCCCTCGAA
>JAFASB010000530.1 GCA_019244985.1 Acidimicrobiia bacterium
CACGCCGTGCGCCTGCGCCGGCAGGCCACGCCGGCCGTGGCCATGCGTCTGTTCGGCTGGTCGATCTCCTACGTCACGCTGCTGTTCGGCGCCATGGCGCTGGACCAGCTGGTCCATGTTCATTGACCGGGCTCGTGAACTCGTACACAAGCCAGCCTCGTGGATAGAGTCCCCGGCCGTCGATGACGACCGCTGAAGAACCGCGCACGGACTCCTCCCAGGGCTACGGCGCCCTGTTGGGAGGCACCGACCACAAGTCGGTCGGCGCCTTCTGCCTGGTGCTGGCCTTCGTCTTCCTTTTGACCGGGGGCGTCCTCGCCGCGGTGCTCCGCACCCAGCTGGCCCAGCCCAACCCCGACGTCCTGGCCCGCAAGCCGTATCTCCAGCTGCTGACCTTCCACGGCAGCTTCTCGTTCTTCCTTTTCCTGCTGCCGGCGTGGATCGGGCTGGCCTTCGCCATCGTCCCCCTGCAGCTGGGCGCGCCGCGCCTGGCGATGCCACGCCTCGCGGCGATGACCGCGTGGCTGTACGTCGGCGCCGCCGGGTTCCTCGTCGCCACCGCCTTCGCCCAGAAGGGCGCGCCGGCCAACGGCTGGAGCATGGACTACCCGGTGCCGATCCACGGCATCAGCGGCCGCGGCGTCGACCTCTGGATCTTCGGTGTCGGTCTGGCGGCACTCGCCACCATCCTCGGCGCCGTCAACCTGCTGACGACAGCCCTGCGCATGCGGGCTCCGGGACTGACGTTGGCCCGCACCCCGATGTTCACCTGGTCGATGATGGTCAGCAGCGCCGTGTTCCTGCTCGCCGGGCCGGCGCTGATCGCCGGACTCATCGTCGTCTACGTCGACCATCACATGGGCGCCCACGTCCTGCGCGTCAACCGCGGCGGCGACCCCGACATCTGGCGCACGATGTTCGCCTTCTTCGCCTACCCGGCCATGTGGGCGACGGTCTTCCCCGCCCTCGGCGTCGTCAGCGAGATTGTCCCCGTCTTCGCCAAGGCGCCGCTGTTCAACCGCAAGGCGGCGATGTTCGCCATCGCCGGCGCCGGCACCCTCGCCTTCCTGGGATTCGGCAGCGAGCTGGCCGGCGACCCGGCGATCCCCCAGACCCTGTTCTCGGTGACGTCGGTGCTCATCCTCGGCCCCGTCGCCCTGGTGATGCTGACCTGGCTGGCGACGGTCGCCCTCAACCGCAAGGCGCCCTCGCTGAAGGCGCCGATGGTGCAGGCCCTCGGCCTGCTGGCGTGCCTCGGCCTCGCCCTGCCGGCGATGGCCGTGATGGAGGCGCTCGCCCGCGGCGGCGCCGGCCACCAGAGCCAGTGGTGGGTGGGCGCCTGGCACCAGCTGCTCGTCGGCGTCGCCACCTTCGGCATCCTCGCCGGGCTCTACTACTGGGCGCCCAAGCTCTGGGGCCGCCACCTGAACGCGGGCCTGGGCGGCCTCCAGATGCTCACCGTCGTCGGCGGCGTCGACCTGGCGTTCATCCCCCTCCTGATCGTCGGCGCCCAGGGCATGCATCGCCGGGCGACGACGTTCTCCTCCGACTCGTGGACGCCCGCCAACCTGGTGTCGACGATCGGCGCCTACCTGCTCGCTGCCGGCGTGGCGCTCTTCCTGCTCAACCTCGTCGTGTGCGTGGTGCTCAAGCGCGGCGCGATCGCCACCGACGACCCGTGGGAGGGCGACACCCTCGAGTGGGCGACGACGTCACCGCCGCCGGCCCACAACTTCGACAGCCTCCCCGAGGTCCGTTCCAGCCGCCCAGTCCACGACGTGCGTAAGGCGGCCGCAACCGAGACGTCGGGGCCGCCTGAGACCAGCCCCGAGCTCGTCGAGGCGAACGCATGAGCGTCGCAGAGGAGACCCTCGCACTCGAAGCGGGCGACGCGCCCGCTGCGGCCGCCCGTCCCCGCGGCATCTCCAACGTGGCGACGCTGTTCCTCGTCACCGCCGACTTCATGGTGCTCGCCGGCCTGGTTGCGGGCTACTACGGCGTACGGTCCCAGTCGTTCAACTGGCCCCCAGTCGGGCTCGGTACCTACCTGCCGACGATGGTCGCCCTCACGATCGTGATGACGGTGATCACCGTGCAATGGGCGATCTGGTCGATCCGCCGCGACGACCAGCGCACGTGCCTGGCGGCGCTCGGCGTCACCATCTTCTTCGCCCTCGCCATTCTCAACGCCCAGTGGTACGGCCTCGCCCACCTCAACTTCGGCGTCGGAGCCCACACCTACGGGACGTTCGTCTACATCCTCACCGCCTTCCATATGGCCAACGTGATCGCCGCGATCGTTGTGCTCGTCGCCGTCCTGGCGCGCACGATCGGCGGCGAGTTCTCTGCCGACGACCACGACACGCTCACGGCCGCCGCCGTCTTCTGGCAGTTCTGCAACGTCGCCGGCCTGGTCGTGTTCGCCGTCCTCTACCTGCATCCCTGATGAGACCGCCGACCTCGCCGCTCCCGCCCCGGCCGACGTTCCTGAACGACGCGGCGATGGTGTTCCTGCGCACGGCGGGCGCCGCCGCCTTGCTGTGTCTGCTCTACCTGGTGTTCGGCAACGAGCGCACCGGCTTCATCCTCCTCGGTGGACTGTCGATGGCGGCGATCGCGGCGGGCGTCATCACGGTGCTCGCCTACCGCGGCCAGCTCGCCGAGGAGATGATCACCGCCCCCGCAGACGAGCCGCCCGCCGTGCGCACCGTCCGCTGGAGCCCGCTGCCGGCCCCGTCCGGCACGCCCTTCGCCGGCGCCGCCGCCATCGTGCTCCTCTCAGTCGGCGCCCTCTATGGAGTCTCGCTGACGATCGTCGGCATCCTCGTCGCGCTCATCACCGTCATCACGGTGTCGACCGTCCTGCAGGGCGAGCACCGTGGCCGCACGGTGAACCTGCTGCCGTTTGCCATTCCCATCGTGGCGCTGGCCGTCATCGCCACCTTCATGTTCCTGATGTCGCGGATGCTGCTGGCCGTCAACCACGACATCTCGGTGATCGTGGCCATCGGCGTCGCCATCCTCATCCTCATCGGCGGCTTCCTCGTCGCCAACACTCCGCAGGTGCCGACCCGCACGCTCGTGCGCGTCGGCGCCGGTCTCGCCCTCCTGTTCGGCGCCGGCGGCCTGGCCGCCTACGGCGTCGGCCAGCGCCCCGAGGAGCGCAAGGCGGGCCCGCCGCCGGTGACGGTGGTCGCCCAGAACATCTCCTTCGTGCAGAAGCACCTGAACTTCGAGGCGGGCGCGGTCACCACAGTGACGTTCAAGAACGACGACAAGGTCCCGCACAACATGGACTTCACCGTCGACCAGCAGGGCACGCAGACCTTCTACAAGCAGGACCCACTGCCCGGTCCGATCTCCTCGACGTACCAGTTCACGGCGCCGAAGGCGGGCACGTACTACTACCACTGCGATGTCCACCCGAACATGACGGGCTCGGTGACCATCAAGGGCACCGGCGGCGGCGAACCGGGCCAGGCGGCCGCACCCAAGCCGACGCCGGCCAGCTCGGAGGCGCCCACCAGCGCACCGCCGCCGACGAAGGCCCCCGCCGCGGCGCCGTCAGGTGGCGGCAACACCTCCGCCAACCTCGACGCCAAGAGCATCTCCTTCGTGCAAAAGACGCTCACGCTGAAGGCGGACAGCCCGGTGGTCATCCACTTCAACAATCAGGACGCGGGGATCCCGCACAACGTCGACATCACCACCGACCAGGGCGGGAGCAACACGCTCTACAAGCAGGATCCGGTGACCGGGCCGGCGACCGAGGACTACAAGTTCACGACCCAGGGTCCGGGCAAGCTGTACTTCCACTGCGACGTCCATCCGAACATGACGGGAACGATCAACGTCCAGTGATGCGCGCGCGACGGGCCGGAGTGGCAGTCGGACGGTCGTGGCCGTCGTCGTCCTCGTCGTGGTGGGGGCGATAGTGGCCGCCGTGCTGCTGACGAGCGGGGGCGGGGGCAAGGCCGCGACCGGAGGCAAGGTCGCGCCCGACTTCACGCTGCCCAACCTTCAGGACGGCAAGGCCTCGATCAGCCTCGCCTCCTACCGGGGCAAGCCCGTGCTCGTGAACTTCTGGGCCACGTGGTGCGTCCCGTGCAAGGACGAGATGCCGTTGCTCGAGAGCGCCCATGGCAAGTGGGGGTCGAAGGTGCAGTTCATCGGCATCGACCGCCAGGACTACAAACCAGACGCCGTCGCATTCGCCCAGAAGACCCACGTCACCTATCCGCTGGCGGCCGACCCCAACGCCACTCTCGACGGCGCCTATCGCCTCCGCGGGATGCCGACGAGTGTGTTCATCGACCGCGACGGCCGCATCG
>JAFASB010000234.1 GCA_019244985.1 Acidimicrobiia bacterium
GCCCGGGAGGTCGGCGACCTTGTGGGGGCGGTGGAGCTGGAGGTTGTCGAAGTCGATGACGTTCGCATCACCGACGTAGCCGGGTGCGAGGACGCCGCGGTCACCGAGTTCGAAGAGGGTCGCGGTGGCCTGGGTGAGCTTGTGCACCGACAGCTCGACAGGGAGACGTCCTTCCGCACGGTCACGCGCCCAATGCGACAAGAGGAACGTCGTCGTCGACGCGTCACAGGTCTGGCCGGCGTGGGCGCCGCCGTCGCCGAGGCCGAAGGCCGTCGTCGGGTGCAGCAGCATCTCCCGCACGGGCTCGAGGGTGCCGTCCGTGTAGTTGAGGACCGGGCTGTTCAGGAGCTCGCGGCCACCCTCGTCGAGCATGAGGTCCATCAGCGTTTCCCACATGTCGTCGCCGCGAGCTGCGGCGATACCCGCGACCGAGTGCTCGGGACCCGGCTCGTAGTTGGGCGGATCACCCAACACGTAGACGCGCTTCGGGTTCATGAATCCCCGGATGATCGGGTCGTCGCCCATGGTCGCCAGCTCGGCGACAAGTCGAGCGCGGAGCTCGGTTTCGTTCGTGATGCGCGCCACCTGCTCGGGCCACGGGAGCAGGCCGACACCGCTGTCGCCCCAGGCTGGCGTGAAGTTGAACGGGTGGAACGTCGAGAACCCGAGGAGGATCGACACGGTGCGACCGTGCACTTGCGGCCGCAGCGGCACACCCTCGGCGGCCGCCTCGCCCGCGAGGTCCAGCTGGCGGCGCCACGCCGCGGGATCAGCGTTGTTCTGAGTGAGAGCGAAGGTGACCGGACGACCGGTTGCAGCCGCCAGGCGCCGCATCCAGTCGACCTCCTTGTCCGGCGCCGCCAGGTCCTCACCGAGCACGCCCGCGGGAGCGAGCTCGAACACACCGGTCCCCAGCTCGCCGAGGACAGACCCGATCCCGAACAGCTCGTCCTCGGCCGCGAACGTGCCCGGGACCGGCTCACCGTCGATCGCCCGGTGGGCGAGCGTCCGCGACGTCGAGAACCCCAAGGCGCCCGCCTCGATGCCCTGTCGAACGATCGCCGCCATGGCCTCGATGTCTGCCTCGGTCGCGGGCTCGTTCTTGGCGCCCCGGTCCCCCATCACGAACGCCCGCACTGCGCCGTGTGGCACCTGGGTGCCGCAGTCGACGACGCGGGGCTGGCCCTCGATGGTGTCGAGGTACTCCGGGAAGCTCTCCCACCCCCACTGGATGCCCTCGGACAGGGCGGCACCGGGGATGTCCTCCACGCCTTCCATCAATCCGATGAGCCACTCGTGGCGGTCGGGCGCGACCGGCGCGAAGCCCACGCCGCAGTTCCCCATGACGACGGTCGTGACCCCGTGCCAACACGACGGCGTCAGCAGCGGGTCCCAAGTGGCCTGGCCGTCGTAGTGAGTGTGGACGTCGACGAAGCCGGGCGTCACCAGCGCGCCGTCGGCGTCGACGACCCGGCGAGCGCGCCCGTCGACGCGCCCGACATCGGTGACGACACCGCCGGTAATCGCCACGTCGGCCGTCCGACCCGGCGATCCCGTCCCGTCGACGACGGTCCCGGCCCTGATCACCAGATCGTGCATGCGGATACGGTACGGCGTTGTGGCTGACACCATCACCCTGGAGGTCGACGGGCCCGTCGCCGTCATCACCAACAACAACCCCGAGAAGCACAATGCCTTCGACGACGACATGGACGGGCGCCTCTTCGAGATCTTCGGCGAGCTGAAGGCGCGACGAGACGTCCGGGCCGTCATCTGGCGGGCCGAGGGCAAGTCGTGGTCGTCGGGCCGTGACGTCGGATCGATCGGCGTCCAGAAGACCGAGATGACGCATCACGAGCTGATGACCCGGGGCCACTGGGGCATCCAGCAGATCTGGGAGATCGAGGCACCGATCATCGTGGCGATCCAGGGCTGGGCCATCGGCGGCTCGTTCCAGCGGGCGCTGCTGTGCGACATCCGCGTCGCCGCCGACGACGCCCGCTTCATGCTCCCCGAGGTCGGCTACGGCGTCATCCCCGACACGGGCGGCGTGAGCGTGCTCTACGAGATGGCGGGGCCTGGGCTCGTCAGCGACATGGTGCTGACCGGGCGCCGGCTGTCGGCCGAGGAAGCGCTGCACCACGGGATCGTGTCCCGAGTCGTGCCGCGCGCCGAGCTGGACGCAACCGCGAGAGAGATGGCCGACAAGATTGCGGCGTCACCGGCGGTCACCGTGAAGATGGCGCGCCGAGTGATCGCCCACCTCGCCCGTCCCCAGCAGCAGACGTCGATGGCCGACGAGCTCATCTACCAGACGTTCATCAACAAGAGCGAGGACTTCGCCGAGATGCGCGCCGCCAAGGCCCACGACCGACCGCCCGTGTACCGCGGAAGCTGAAAATGGCCGGTCTCCCCTTCCCGCCGCCGCCCGGCGAGTCCGCCCTGCCGGCGGGCACCTTCGGCGACGTGTGCGTGTTCGTCACCGGCGGCGGCACCGGCCTCGGCAAGGCCATCGCCTCCGAATTCGCCCGCCTCGGGGCGTCGATCGTCATCGCCAGCCGAAAGGCCGAGCACCTGGAAGCCGGCGAGGCCGCCATGAAGGAGCTCGGCGCTCCGGTCTGCGCCGTGGAATGCGACATACGAGATGCCGACTCGATCGCTGCCGCCTTCGACGCCGCCAGCGATGCCTTCGGGCTCCCGGGCGTCCTGGTCAACAACGC
>JAFASB010000235.1 GCA_019244985.1 Acidimicrobiia bacterium
CGACCGCGGCGGCCGCCTCCGCGTCGGCTGCGGGCCAATCGGCGCCGGCGGCCGCCGGGTCGAGCGCAGGCACGGCACCGACGGCTGGCGCCGCACCGACCCCCGTCGCCGGCACCGCCTCCGATACCCCGGCGCCGACGCCGTCGCCGCTGCCGCCCGTAGGTGAACTTGCGCTACCCCAACCCGTCGTGCGGGTGCACCAAGCTTCGTCGGGCGGCACACCCGGCTGGGTCCTGGTGCCCGCGTCGCTCCTGTTGATGGTCGCGGCCGCCGCGTGTGCGTTGGCGTGGTTGGGCCCTCGGCCGTTGCGGAGAGCGGCATGAGACGGATAGCGCTGCTCGTCGTCGCCATCCTGCTGCTCGGTGTCACCCACGTCGGGCCGAGCGCCGCGAGTGGCGCACGGTTGCTGCTGGTGCCTCAGCAGTACAAGTCGATCACCGCCGCCGTCGCCGCCGCCCACCCCGACGACTTCATCCTCGTCGGCCCGGGGACGTACCACGAGGCGGTCACGGTGAAGACGCCGCACATCACCATCCGAGGCGTCGATCGGAACGCCGTCGTGCTCGACGGCGAGCACAAGCGCACCGATGGCGTGTACGTCGACGACGTGAACGGCGTCGAGGTCGACAACATGACGGCGCGCAACTACCAGCGCAACGGGTTCTGGTGGGACGGTGTCACGGGGTACGCCGGCCGGTTCCTCACCGCCCAGGACTCGGTGTCCTACGGCGTGTACGCCTTCGACTCCACCATCGGCGAGTTCTCCGACGACGAAGCGTCGGGCCACGGCGATTCCGGCTTCTACGTCGGCCAGTGCTTCGACTGCAAGGCGCTGATCACACGCGTCCATGCGTTCAACAACGCGCTCGGCTACTCGGGTACGAACGCCGGCGGGGTCGTCATCACCGACTCCGAGTGGGACAACAACATGGCCGGGATCGTGCCCAACACGTTGTCCTCCGAGGAGGACTACCCGCAGGGCGGCAAGACCGGGAACACCATCTCCGGCAACAATGTCCACGACAACAACAACCGCACGGCGCCGGCGACGTTCTCCATCGGTCCGGTGAACCCGCCCATCGGCATCGGCATCGAGATCGCCGGTGGCTGGAACAACGTGGTGCAAGGGAACCGTGTGCGCGGCGAGGACCATTACGGCATCGCCCTGCACTGGCTGACCACGCCCGAGGTCGGGAACCAGGTGCGCAGCAACGACGTGAAGGGGTCGGGCAAGGACGCCGACCTGGCGTGGGACGGTGTCGGCGCCAACAACTGCTGGGAGAGCAACGGCGGCGCCAGCTCCGACCCGCCCGCGCTGGAGACGACGAACACGTGCGCCGCCGGCGGCTTGCCGGTCGGCGGCGACCCCGCGTCGGGGATCCTGATCGCGCTGAACGGCGCCGGGATCACCGAGCCGCGCACGCCCGCCGGCCAACCCCACGGTGGTCCCGCCGATCCGATGCCGGATCCGTGTGCCGGCGCGCCGAGCGGATGCCGGGAGGCGTTGTCGTCATCACGTTCGGCGGCGCCGGTCGTCGTCAACGGCCCGCTGCCCGCGGCCGCCGTGAAGGGCTCGAGCTACTCCGGGTCCCAGACCGTGCCGGGGACGCCGGCGAGCACGGCCCAGATCGTCGCCGGACTGGAGCACACGCCCACCCAGGACGAGCTGGCCACCTCCCTGGCCGCGGCCTTGGCCAACCTCCGCCCGCGCCCCATCGACGTCCGCGTCCGCGGCTCCAGCCAGGACCTCGTCGGCGGCGCCGCCCTCACCCTGGGCGTACTCTCCCTGCTCCTCTTCGGCGCCGCCGCCGCCGGATGGCTCGCCCGCCGCCCGCGAACTTCCGATTCCTCGCCCTGACCAGCGCATTCCGGGATGCGTTTGACTCGGTAATCGACGCGTTCTGCCACCAGGTTCACTGAACGGCGCGCAGGTCACGCGGCCAGACGGAGGGCGTCGCGCAGGTCGACGTACACGCCGTCGGGATCCCTCGTCAGGCGGCGGTAGCTGATCCGGATCACCTTGTGTCCGGCCGCCGTCAGTCGGGCGTCCCGTTCCATGTCATCTTCGCGATTGAGCAGCGCCGTGTGGTTACGGCGTCCGTCGAGCTCGGCGATGACGATCCCCGGGTCGAAGACGAAGTCGACCCGGCCTTTGATCAACCTGACCTGACGCCGCGGCGTCGGCAGCCCGTATGCGACGCAGAACTTGGTGAACATCCGCTCGAGCTCGCTTTCGGTCGCGATGTACCCCTCGCCGCGATCCTCGAGAAGCTGGCGCATCAGCGCTGTGCCCGGACGCCCTCGTTCGCCGATTTCCTCGAGCAGTCTCTCCAGTTTGTGGATGTCGGTGAGTCCCATCGCCAGGCCGTTGTCGATTGCTCGCTCGGCCCGCTCCGCGTGGACGAGCGGAATGATGTCGAAGAGCGTCCGAGTTGGGTTTGTGACCGGGATCCCGTCAACGACGGTGCAGTGGTGCGGCAACAGGTTGCAGGACATCGCATGTCCGGGTTGGAGCGGTCGGCGGCTCCGCGAGTACTGGTCGCGAAGCTCAATTGGGCCCGCCGGAAACCCGGGGACGTGCCACAGCGCGGCTGCTGCGAGCCCGCCCGCCACGGTGTGCTCGCTACCGGAGAGCACGGCGGCGAGCAGCTCCTGGCGCCAACTGGTTGGCGCCGCCGTGACTCGGTAAACGCCTCTTCGCACCACCTTCCACGCCCCGCTCGCGACCCGGCGTTGTACGGCCGCTCGCGACGAGCCCGCATTGAGCGCCTGGCGACTCGTGATCAGTCCGTATTGGCAGCTCATGATCGCTGCGACCCTCGCGTTGACGTCGGCGTTCGCCATGGCACCAAGTACATCCACAGGGTGTGACATGAACTCGCGCTGGCGATCTCACCCGCAGTTCGCGTCGGAAACCGAGTCAAACGCATCCCGGAACGGGGAAACGCCGAGGTGCAGATGGCCTGGAACGGAGTTTCTAGGCGTCTCGGGAGTCGAAGTTCTCGCGGGGGATGGTGATGAAGAGGCCGGCGGCGGTGGCGATCTTGGTGCCGGTGTTGTCGACGGCTTCGGCCTCGATGTGGAGGCGGCGGCCGTTGCGGTCGACCAGCCGGGCTCGGAACTCGATCTCCTCGCCGACGGGTGTCGGTCGCTTGTAGCGGACGGTCAGCTCGGCCGTGTAGGCCGGCGACTCGTGGATGGTGAGCACGAAGCCCATGAGGTCGTCGAACACCGCGGCGACGACGCCGCCGTGGGCCCGGTTCGGCGCCCCCTCGAACGCCGGACCGAGGACGCAACGGGAAACGGCTTCGTCGCCCTCGCGGAAGAACTGGACGTCCAACCCCATGGGGTTGGCATCCCCTGACACCACGCAGTCGGGGAACGTGCCGATCGGCGCGCCCTCGGGCGGACGCTCGAACATGTGCTGCTTCATGGTGTCGATCGACCGGCTGCGTCCCGGCTCCGACTCGACCGTCGGCAGCCAGGATTCGACACCGGCCGTGATCTCGTCGAACGTCGACGCCGGCACGTCGTGACTCACGATCGCGTGCGACAAGCGCCGCAGGGCGGTAGCGGCGCGTACACGCGCGACCATGTCCTGATCGTCAGTCATTCGCTGAACCTACCGATCCCGCTCGAGCCGGACCCCGAGCAGATGCGCGCCCTGGGCACCGACGCGCTCGACTTCGTGATCGACTTCATCGACCAGCGAGCGACCGCACCGGCGAGCGATCTGGACCACGCCCTGCCCGACCTCGGCAGCACCACCGACGTCCTCGACTACCTCAAGCACGCAGCCGCCAAGGCCGTCGACCCCGCAGGCCCCGGGTACCTCGCCTACATTCCCGGCGGCGGCCTGTACACGGCGGCGATCGCCGACTTCATCACCGCCGCCGTGAATCGCTACACAACCGTCGCCGCCCTGGCCCCTGCATTCGTCGCCATCGAGCAGCAGACGATCCGCTGGATCTGCGGCCTCTTCGACTTCCCGCAAGAAGCCCAGGGCGTGCTCACCACCGGCGGCTCGATGGCGAACTTCTCGGCCATCGTCACCGCCCGCGACGCCCAGCACGCGGCCAACGACGGCGGCACCATCTACGTCGACGACCAGGCCCACCACTCGATCACCAAGGCTGCGGCTCTCGCCGGCTTCCCGGCGCAAGCCGTCCGCATCCTCCCGAGCGACAAAAACCTCCGCATCGACCTCGACGCCCTCGAAACGGCCGTCACCAGCGATCCGCACCCGTTCCTCATCGTCGCCAGCGCGGGCACAACGAACACGGGCGCCGTCGACGACCTCGAAGCGGTTGCCGGCATCGCCAAGGCCCACGGCCTCTGGTTCCACGTCGACGCCGCCTACGGCGGCTTCTTCCAGCTGACCGACCGCGGAAGGCAACGGCTCACCGGCATCAACAGGGCCGACTCCATCACCCTCGACCCGCACAAGGGGATGTTCCTGCCCTACGGCACCGGCTGCCTCATCGTCAGAGACGGCGCCGCGCTCAGACGAGCGCACACCGCGGGCGCTGCGTACATGCAGGACCTGTCCGACGTCGGGCTCCCCAACTACGCCGAGTACTCCCCCGAGCTCTCCCGCGCCTTCCGGGGCCTGCGCATCTGGCTACCCCTGCAGCTCCACGGCGCCGAGGCGTTCACCAACGCCCTCGACGAGAAGCTCGACCTGGCCCGCCACGCGTATGACCGACTCACCCAATCAGAGGACTTCGACCTGCCGTGGCAACCGGAGCTCTCCGTCGTCGCCTTCCACCACCCCGACGGCACCCGGATTCTGGAGGAGGTCAACGGCAGTCGGCGCGTCTTCCTCTCGAGCACGACGATCAGAGACAGACACTTCCTCCGCCTCGCCATCCTCAGCCACCGCACGCACCAGGACCGTGTCGACGAGGCCGTCGACCTCCTCGAGAAGGCGGCCCAAGCAACGTGACCGACGAAGAGGCGCAACGACGCTTCAGCGAAGCGCGAGTCGCCCGCCTGGCCACCGTGACGGCCACCAACGACCCGCATCTCGTCCCCATCTGCTTCGCCGTCGACGGCGACACCGGCACCATCTACTCGGCCGTCGACGCCAAGCCGAAGACCACCCCCGACCTCAAGCGCCTGCGCAACATCGAGGCGAACCCCCGCGTGACCCTCCTCGTCGACCACTACGACGACGACTGGACCAGGATCTGGTGGGTCCGGGTCGACGGCCACGCCGCGGTGGAGAACCACGAGCCCCGAGCCGTCGAGCTCCTCACCGCCAAATACCGCCAATACCTCGACAATCCGCACAGCCTCGGCCGCATCGTCGTCGTGCAACCGGCCAGATGGCGGTGGTGGGCGTTCTCAAACGCAGGACGATGACGTCCGTCTCGTCGCCGGGCACCTAAAACTACTTCTGCAGCACCACGGCTACGCCGTGATGCACGGGACCATCACCGTCTCCTGACGGGCGCGATATCCTGAGAGCCTTCCGGGGCCTCGGGCAATGGCGTTCCTTCAACGAAGAAGCGCCCCGGGAAACACCAACTCCATTTCCCGTTCTTCCACGCGCCCGAGGTGAAACCCGTCAATGCGCCCTGAACTCGACGCCTGCGGTATCGGCTTCGTCGCCGACGCCCAAGGTCGGTCCTCCCGCGCCATCGTCCAGGCGGCGCTCAACGGCCTCGCGTGCGTGAAGCACCGCGGCGCGGTCGCGGCCGACGCCCGCACCGCCGACGGTTCGGGCGTCCTGGTTCCGATCCCGTCGTCGATCTTCGGCGACGGCCACGGCCTCGCCATGCTGTTCGTCCGCGGCGATGACCCCCGCGCCAACGTCGAGGCCGCCGCCCGCGAGGAGGGCATCGAGGTCGTCGATTGGCGGGAGCCGCCCGTCGACGACGACCAGCTCGGCGACCAGGCGAAGCAGT
>JAFASB010000289.1 GCA_019244985.1 Acidimicrobiia bacterium
GACCCCGCCGGCGATGTCGGCGTGCCCCGCGTACCGCAGGGTCTTCCCAAGGCACTGTCCGAGGAGGACGTCGAGCGTCTCCTCGGCGCGGTCGTGGGGGAGGACGCCGCAGCCCGCCGCGACCGGGCGATCCTCGAGGTGCTGTACGGCACCGGTCTGCGTATATCCGAACTCGTCGGCCTCTCGCTCACCGACGTCTCCCTCGAGGAAGGTTTGTTGCGCGCCTACGGGAAAGGCTCGAAGGAGCGCGTGGTTCCCGTCGGTCGCTTCGCCAGCCAGGCGTTGTCCGCCTGGCTCTCGCAATCGGGCCGCGGCGCGCTCACCCCGGAGCGTTGGGCGCGGCGCGGCGACGCCGAAGCGGTGTTCCTCAACGCCCGCGGCGGCCGTCTGTCGCGGCAGGGGGCGTGGGGGATCGTTCGCCGCTACGGCGAGAAGGTCGGCCTCGGCAGCCGGCTGACGCCACACGTCCTGCGACACTCCTGCGCCACACACATGCTCGACCACGGTGCCGACATCCGGGCCGTGCAGGAGCTCCTCGGACACGCGTCGATCTCGACGACGCAGGTCTACACACGGGTCTCGACAGAGCGTCTCCGGCAGGTCTACGACGAGGCTCATCCGCGCGCCAAAGTCTCGAAACGCAGGTAGCCTGTGCGAATGCCCAGCGATGCAACGCAGGCTGATATGCGCGCCTCCTTGGAGGAGGAACGGGCGAGTCTGCGCGCCCAGTTGGCCGAGCTGGGCTTCGGCGAGAACGGCGGGCTCGACTACGACCAGAACTTCGCCGACTCCAGTCAGGTCACTGCAGAGCGTGGCGAGGCGGAGGCGGTGGCTCAGTCCCTGAAGGAGACGCTGGACGAGGTCGAGAACGCGCTGGGCAAGTTCGAGGCCGGCACCTACGGCGTGTGCGAGAAGTGCGGTCAAGCGATCTCGCCCGCCCGCCTCGAGGCCAAGCCGGCGGCCCGCCGCTGCATCGACTGCGCCTCGAAGCGCTGACGCCGGCGGCTATCCGCCTCCAATGCACATCACGCGCTTCGACCTCGTCTTCTACGCGCTGCTCATCCCGTCGATCATCCTGCATGAGGTCTCCCACGGTTGGGTCGCGCTGGCCTTCGGCGACGACACCGCAAAGCGGGCCGGCCGCCTCACGCTGAATCCCATCTCGCACATCGATCCGTTCGGCACGATCATCCTGCCGATCCTCCTCCTACTGACGACCCACCGCGCCTTCGGGTACGCCAAGCCCGTCCCCGTCAACCTGCGGAACCTCCGCAACCCGCGGGACCAGGGTGTTCTCGTGAGCCTCGCCGGTCCCGCCCTGAACATCGTGCTGCTCGTCGCCGCGACCCTCACGATCCGCAGTGCCGGGCTCGGCACCGGGAACCCGTTCGTCGACGGCGACCTCGCGCACATGGCACTGCTCGCCTTTGGGCTCGGCAACCTCCTGCTTGCCGTCTTCAACCTGATCCCGATTCCGCCGCTCGACGGATCGGCCGTCATCGAGCGATTGCTCCCTCGCGCGTGGTGGCCCCAGTACCTGCGCTTCCGGCAGTACTCGATGGGGATCCTGCTGATACTCGTGTTCCTGCTGCCGCGTTTCCTGAGCAGCTTCCTCAACTTCTTCGTCGACCACTGGGCACACTTCCTTTGAGGGCCGGCCACCTGACCCGGCGATTCTTCGGGTCGCTGCGCCCTGGTGGGCCGTCACGAGAGCAGGAAGCGTGGGTCGCGTCCGTCCTGAGCAACGAAGAGCTGAAGTTGTGGGCGCGCATGAGCAGCGCCGATCGCCGCCACGCGGTCGGTGTCAGCCGCGACGTCGAACGCCGGCTCGGCAACGAAGCGACCAAGCCCGTGCTCGCCGCCGCCCTCCTCCATGACGTCGGCAAGGTGACGGCCGGGCTCGGCACCTATGGCCGCGTCGTCGCAACGCTCGCCGGAAGCGCGGCCGGGCACGACATGGCCGGGGCGTGGACCGAAGGCAAGGGCTTCACGCGCCGGGTCGGCCTTTACCTCCAGCATCCGAAGCTGGGCGCCGACATGCTGGCGATGGCGGGCAGCGACCCGCTGACGGTCACCTGGACACGGGAGCACCACCTCCCCGAGGACGAGTGGACGCTGCCCGCCCCGGTCGCCCGCGCCCTGAAAGCGGCAGATGATGACTGAGACCTCCTAGCCTCTGCAGTCGGTGGACCGCAGCGACCCCTTCCCTCGGCGAACGGCGACGCCGTTGGCCCTGCTGCCGTGGATCGCCGAGCTGGGCAAGACCCTGCCGGGGCTCTTGCGGTCGTACCTCCCCGGCCAGCCGCTCGACCCCCGCACGCGCGAACGCGTCATCCTCGCCGTCACCGAGGTCAACGGGTGCCGGTACTGCGCCTGGATCCACGGATCGTGGCAGGACTTCCTCGGCGAGAACAGCCTGGTCGACGCCGACGATGCGCTGCTCACCTACGCCCGGGCGTGTGCCGAAGCCGGGCGTCCGCTCGACCCGGGCCCGCTCGGTGACGTGCTGCCGCCGGATGCTGTCGCGTCTGTGCGCGCCACCGTCGCCCAGATCGAGGTGTCGAATCTGGTCGGCAACACGGTCGACGGGCTGATTGCCCGGCTGACGCGCAAGCGTCCGCTCGAGCCGGTGAACGCAGTCGGCGAGGCCGCGGTCGTCGCCGCAGCAGTCCCCCTCGCCATCCCCATGCTCGTTGCCGGCGCCGCTCTACGCGCCGCTTCCCGGCTTGCCCCCCCGGTCCCCGCGGCCCAGATGCCGCCCGCGGGCGAGGCCAACCTCCTGGTGCACCTGCTCGCCCAGCTGGCGCCGACGCTGCTGGCCAACGCCGCCCTGCGCACCGCGGTGCTTGGATCGCCCGTCGTCCTCGTCGTCGGACTCAAGGCAGGCCGCACGACGGCGACGGTACGCGCCGGTCGTGGGCGGCTCGCCCTGGAAAACGGCATCTCGCCCGACGTCGTGATGGTCGTCGAGGGCGACGTCGAGCCGCTGCTGCGGCTGGCGTCGGGCCAGGTCCTCCAGGAGGCGAGGAACCTGCGCATCCGCAGGCCCTGAGAGCGTGGAACTCAAGGACGCGCTCGCCGCGATTGTCGGCCCCGAGTACGTCGACCCCGCGGGCGACGGCCACCTCCAGGACGTCACCGAAAATCCGCCGGGCCACGCCGAGTTCGTCGTGCGTCCCCGAACCGCGGCCGAGGTCCGGGATCTCGTCATGCTGGCATCCGAGCCTGGCATCCCGATCACGCCCGTGGTCGCGGGCTACAACGTCGCCGGGCTCGCCATCCCGCGCAACGGCGGCATCGTTCTCGACCTCACGCGGATGGATGCGATCGTAGAGCTCGACCGCGAGGCGATGTACGTCGTCGTCGAGCCGGGGGTGACGTTCGCCCAGTTGAAGTCGGTTCTCGACGCCGAAGCACCCGAGCTTGTCTACACCTATCCGTTCGCGCCGCCGTTCACGTCGGTGATGATGAACGCCCTCCTCGACGGACTGAACAACCTCTCGATGCCCCACGGCGCGATGGGGAAGTGGATCAACGGCCTCGAGGCGGTGCTGGCCGACGGCGACGTCGTGCGCACCGGCAGCGGCGGCGTCGTCGACCGCTGGTTCTCCCGGGCGCCCGTGCCCGACTTCAGCGGACTGTTCGTGTCGACGCAGGCGACGACGGGGATCGTGACGCGCATCGCGCTGCAGCTCCGGCCCCGCCCGATGCACCGTCGGCGGTGGCTGGCCTTCGCCGAAGACCTGCCCTCGGCGTACGGCGTCATGCGGGCGCTGGCCCGCACCGGTTCGTTCGACGACTGCGGGCTGATGACGTGGCCCGCCGCTAAGCAGGTGTTCGGTGCGACGCGAGACCTTCGCAAGGCCGACGACGAGCCGTTCGCCTACCTGATGATCGACATCACCGGCGCGTCCCAGGCCGAGCTCGACGCCCGGGTTGACCTCGGGAAGCGCATCCTCGACGACAACGGGATCGAACAACGCTTCGACGCCGACGATGCGGCGCGCCTGGTACCCGCGCTCGCCAAGCTCGCCCAGCTGCCGACGACCCTCGACTTCCTGCTCGACTTCCCGGGCGGTGGGCTCACGTGGGTCGGCTCCTACGGTCCGGGCGACCGCTGGGTCGAGGGCGCGCAGCGCGGACTCGACCTCCTGGTCGAGCACGGCTTCCCGCCCTTCCTTGTCTCCAGGCCAATGGATGGCGGCCACTTCTACGTGCTGCGTTTCGTCGCCAACTTCGACAAGGGCGACGCCGCCGAGGTCGAGCGGGTCCGCGCTGTGATGGGCAAGCTGGCCGACGCCGTCCTCGACCACGAGTACGTGCCCTACAAGCCGTCGGCGGACGCCGCACGCCGAATCCTCGACCGTGCCGACCCCGGCTTCACCCGCCTCCTCGCCCGCGTCCGCGACGCCTTCGACCCCGACCGACGCATGAACCCCGGCCGTTGGTGACGACGTCCGCGACGCGGGCGCTCTTCGAGCGCCTGCCTCGCCTCGCCGACCTGGTGCCGTTCGCAGTATTGGCCGACGGCCTCCCGACGCCCGTCGAACAGCTCGACACGCGCCTGTGGGTGCAGCACGAAGAACTCACGTCGAGCGTCTACGGCGGCAACAAGGTCCGCAAGTTCGAGTTCGTGTTCCCGGTCGCCGAGCGCCGGGGCGGGCCCCTCGTGACGGCCGGCGGGATCGGCTCCCACCACGTGCTTGCCGCCGCCATTCACGCCGGCCGGCTCGGCCTCGACATCGACGCCGTGCTCTACAACCAGCCGCGGTCCGAAGACGTCGCCCGCACCCAGGCCGCGCTCGAGCAACTAGACAACGTCCGCGTCACGCGCGTGCCCAGCCCGTATCTCATGCCCGCCGCGATCGCGACGCGCATGGCCGCGCTGGCGACGAAGCGGCCATACCTGTTGTGGCCGGGAGCGTCGACGCCACTCGGCACCCTCGGGTACGTGTCGGCCGCCGTCGAGTTGGCCAACGCCTTCGAAGAGCACGGTTGGCGCCGGCCCGACGTCGTCGTCGTCCCGCTGGGGTCCGGCGGCACCGCGGTGGGCACGGCGCTGGGCCTCGCCATGGCCGGCTGGGACGACACCGACGTCGTCGCCGTGCGCGCTGCAGATCTGGTCGTAACCAACCGCGCCGTGGTCGGCGCCCTCGAGGCGAGCACCGCCGCCCTCTTGGCCCTCGCCGGCTGGCGGCCACGGTCGACCAGTCTCCGCATCGACCGCCACTGGTTCGGGGGCACCTATGGCAAGCCGACGCGGGCCGGAGACGAGGCGATGCGGATCGCCAACGACATGGGGATGATCCTCGAACCGACCTACACGGCCAAGGCCTTCGCCGCCGCCCTTGACCAGCTCGGCCGCGGCAAGCGTGTCGCCTTCATCCAGACCTTCGCCGGGACCTGAACCGCAACAACCCGTTCTCGGGGGGGGATACGGCCATATATCCGGTTGTCCACCCGGAGAACGATGAAGATCAGGCTCGCGGGAGGAGGCCGATCGCCTCTTTGGCCCTCGCCAAGGTCGCGCCGGCGACCTGTTGGGCCTTCTCAGCGCCGAGCTTGAGGAGCCGCTCGGTCTCGCCAGGGTCCTCCGCCAGCTCGACGTAGCGCTCGCGCACCGGTCGGAGAAACTCGATCAGGGCGATGGCGGCGTCCCTCTTGAGGGGGCCGTATTCGGAATACTGGTCGGCGACCTCTTCGGGCGTCTTGCCCGTGCT
>JAFASB010000339.1 GCA_019244985.1 Acidimicrobiia bacterium
TCGCGGCGCAGGCGGTACGCCCGAATAGGTCGTGATGCTGGTCGGCGTGAAGTTCCCGTTGGTGCTTACCGTCCCGCATACCTGTTCAACGGAGGCGTACGGCGGCGCACCTCCGGTCCCCCAGTGCCAGCCCTCGACGTCACCGTCATGAACCTGAGTGTTTGAGAGGCCCTCGCTCGACTGGGCGAACGAGGTCGTGCCATTTGAGGCCCGGTCGTAGGCCCAGTACTTCCCGCTCTGCTGGCCGAGGCAGTCGGTCTGCGGATTACCGGTGCCGCAAAGCGAACAGACGGCTGCGCCGAGACCTCCGTAGTCCCGGTACACCGGTTGGATCGACGGATCAGCCTGATTGGCCAGGTCGAGCGCGTCCTTGCCACTGATGGAGTCGCCGTTGAAGACGATGCAGACGTGCTTGATGACCGATCCCGTGTCGATGATGACCGCAGCCCGGTGCGGGGATGGCGACTGGGCGCGCGCCGCTCCCGCACCCGGGCTGACCGCGACGAACAGCGCCGTGGTGAAGGCGCCGATTGCCGCCGCGAGCCGTCGTCGCATGCTCAACCCGCAAAAGGTGGCGTCGCGCTGACGGCCGCAGCAACAGGACTATTGGCGGCGGGTGCCGCCTGCGGTGCTGCGACCGTGGCCGGGCGCGCGGCCTGTGTCGTCGGCGTCGCCACGGCTGCAGTCGTCGTGGTCGTCGCAGGGCTGCAATCGACGGTCGGCGCAGCCTGTGTCGGCTGTGCCCCCGTGAGGGGGAAGGGCTTGGATGCCGCGCCGGGAACAGCCTGAGCGGTGGCAAACCCATTCGGCTTGAGGGCGCCTGAGGAGTCAGGCTGGAAGGCGAAGCCGCCGCGGTCGGCCGCTGCTCCGTCGCATCCGATCTGCAGCGCCAGCAAGGCGGAGTCCGGAGACGAACCGTTGGTCGTCAGCCATCGGCCCTGCGCGGGATTTTCTCCCCCCGCAACGATCGCCTGGAGAACCAAACCTGTGGAGTTGGCGTCAGTCGCGTTGCCGACGAGGACTCCAAAGCCTCCGTTCGTGTTCTGGGCTCCCTTCAGCCAATCCAGCGGGTTGCCCTGCGGCGGGACGGCCGCCAGCGCCTTCAACGCCTCACTGGCGACAGCGGTCGAGTTCGTGTCTTCCCCCGTGAAGTTCGTGAGATCGGTCGGATCGCACGGCGCGGCGGTGTCGGAGCGATACGCCTGCCAACCCTTGTCGGGACACTGCTGCGTCTGGAGCCACTGGACGGCCGGTGCATCGTTCGACCCCGCTGCAGCGAGACCCATCAACGCGAGCGACTGCCGGGTCACGCCGTCAAAGCTGGGGTCCTTACTGCCATACAGGCCGGGCGAGCTCTTGTCGCGCGTGGCCTTCAAGACACTGACGAGGTTCTGGCCGTTGAAGTTCGTTGGGTCCTGCCCATCCACGACCACCGCCATGATGACCAGGCCGAGCGTCCCCGGGTCGTCGCCGCCCCCTGCACTGAGGAAGTCGCTGACGTGGTCGTGGAGATAGGTCATCGCTCCCTGGAATTGGCTCTGGCCGACGCCCGCGGCAGCGAAGGCCAGCGCAGCGGTCGCCGTGTCCGAGTACGAGTTCGACAACAGTTGAAACGAACCGTCAGCTTGCGCTTGGCGCGCCAACCAACCCGCGCCGAGACGGGCCGCCTGCGCTGGATCCGTGGTCGGCGAGGCGGCCTGCCCCGGTGCCGCCAGTCCGACGACGGCAGCGCCGACCATGGCCATCGCGGTGGCCGCAACCGCGAGCCTCGTCTTCATATGTCTCCCCCTGGTCTTGGCGGGAGACCCGAAAAGACAGCTGCCCCGGGCATCATGTGCACCGGGACGGCTCGCCTCGACGAGCTCTGCCCGCAGTCTTCGACGGTTCGAGCTGTGCTGCCCCTGATCGGTATCCCGGCTCGCCTGCAGTGCAGGCCTACGGTTGCGAGTCAGCGCCGGACTTGGACCGGCTTCCCCTCTCGGGGACAGTTGAGTTGTCCGGCAAGTGGATCACAGCTGTGAGCGAGAGGTCAACCGGGCGGCCGTCACGCGAGGGACGGCTCCGCGGCGAACTCGGTCACCGGCTCGAGACGATCGGCGAAGCGCCGCATGCTCCGGAGCAGCGGAAGTCCCGTCAGGGCGATGAGGACGCCGTTCGTCACCGCGCCGGCTGCGTCCCACCCCAGCGACGTCACCACGTAGAACGACCAGTACCGGTGGAGGATGTCGGCTGCGCTGAGCCCGGGATGCCACGCGAGCGGGCCCTGGCCGATGACAAATGGCCAGAACCAGAGATTCATGATCGCGCCGTACACAAAGGCCCACCCCCAGCCGAAGACGACAAGCACGGCGACCTCGGCGCCCGGGCGAAGATGGCGCGTCATCTGCCCGATCAGGCCTGCGGATCCGCCCATCCAGCCCAGCGCCAGCATCTGGAACGGCAACCAGGGCCCGACCCCGCCTGTGATCACCGCCGACACCGCCATCGCGCAGAGCCCGAGCAAGAGTCCGAAGCGGGGACCGAAGGCGGCGCCGGCCAATACCACGACGAAGAAGATCCCGTTTCCCCCACCCGGCAGAGAGAGCAGCCGCATGAGCCCCGCGGTAGCCGAGAGGACGCCGAGCAACGCGACCGTGGCGCCGTTCATCGTGCCTCTGCGCACCTCGAGTGCGATCGCCGTGAGCACCAACACGCCGACGACAGCGGCGACCAGTGGCGCGTCGCCGCTGTGCGCGTTGTTCGGGAGCGCCGTCCGCGGCACCCAAAACGGGTACAGAAATGCCGCGATCCCGACGAGCACGATGAGGCCGTACGCCACAACCGGCCGCGTCCTCGTCATGTCGCACTCCGAGCCAGGCCCTCGCTCACTTCTTCGACCGTGAGGAAGGGCGGCATCACCCGGAGCACCTGAGGTGCGAACAGTGAACCGGACAGCACGTGACGCGCTGGGCCGTCGGCAACCACGTCACCGTCGCCGAGCACGACGACACGTGTGGCGCACCGCGCTGCGAGCTCGACGTCGTGCGTTGCCAGCACGACCGCACCACCGGTGTCGGCGTGGGCGCGAGCGGCATTCTCCAGAGCAGTGCGAGATGCCGCGTCCATCCCTCGCGTCGGCTCGTCGAGCAAGAGGACGTCGGCTCCCCCGATGGCTACGGCCGCGACTGCGACACGCTGGCGTTCGCCCCCCGACAGCGTTCGGGGATGACGGTCGCCGAGCTCGGAAAGGCCGACCGCGTCGAGCCATCGGTCCACAGCGCCCTGGTCCCGGCGCCCCAGGAGCCGGAGGGTTTCCGCGAGCTCGGCGCGCACGGTCGGCGCAAACAGCAACGTATTGGGGTCCTGCGGTACGTAGGCCGTCGTTCCCGTGGCGACCACGCGGCCGCGATCTGGCGAGAGGATCCCGGCGATCGTCCGCATGAGGGTCGTCTTGCCCGCCCCGTTGCGGCCGAGCAAGCCGACGACCTCGCCGCGTCGCACCTCGATGTCCACATCGCGCAACGCAACCGTATTGCCAAGCTTGACCGACACGCCCTGCGCGGACACGAGAACGGCGCCCTCGCTCGGAATTGCAACCGCAGGCTCGCGTTCGAGCACGGCGACGTCGGAGGCGGCGCGCATTGCCCGGGCTTCGCGCACCGTCAGCGGCGCAGGGTCCCATCCGAGCAGCCGTCCCAGACGCGTCACGCTCGCGGCTCCGTCGTAGTCGGCGAGCACCGCACCCGGCGGCCCGTCCGCCGTCACGCGGCCGCGATCCAGGAGCACCGCCCGGTCGGCGAGCGGGCCGGCGCGCTCGAGCCGATGCTCAGCGATGATGACCGTCGTTCCCAAATCTGCGTTCAATCGCGCGAGCGCGCCAAAGACGTCTTCGGCGCCTTGCGGGTCCAGTTGCGACGTCGGCTCGTCAAGCACGAGGCCGGCCGGGCCCGCCGCCATTGCGGATGCGATGGCACAGCGCTGACGCTCTCCGCCGGAGAGGGTGCTCGGCGAACGATCGCGCAGGTGGGCCACGTCGAGGGCGTCCAGCACTTCCTCGACGCGGCGGCGCATGTGCGGAGGATCGACATCCAGATTCTCGAGGACGAAGGCGATGTCGGCCTCGACGCGATCGACGACGAACTGCGCTTCCGGATCCTGGTGGACGAAGCCGACCACATCGGCGAGGTCGCGCGGGCGGTGCTCTCGAATCGTTCGTCCGAACACAACGACGTCGCCCGAGAACCGCCCGCCACTGGAATGGGGGACAAGGCCGTTGGTGGTGCGCAGGAAGGTGCTCTTGCCGCAACCGGATGGACCGACAACGAGTACCACGTCACCCTCGCCGACTGCGAGATCGATGCCCCGCAGCACCGCGTCGCCGCGCGGATAGGCGAAACTCACGCCTCGCCATACGAGTGCGCTCATGCCGGCTCGCCGCCCGTCACGAGGACCGCGGGCTCTTCGGAACGAGATGTGCGGGCCCACAACGCCGGCGCGGCCAGGGCGAGGGCGGCTATCGCGACGACTGGGTCGAATCGAGGAACAGTGAGCGTCGGCGTCGACCACCGCAATGTGGACTCGCCCGCGAGCGACATGACCCCGACGACGAGCGGCACGGCGGCCGACGCCGCCGAAACTCCCCAGTCCGCCGGGCGCATCTTTGTCGGCCGGTACCGCGGGCGGCGCCGCCGAGACCCGAGGCCGACGGCGACCACCAATCCCGCGACGCCGCCGAGGCCGAACACCGCGGCGAGGATGCTCGACCGGCCGACGAGGGCGACGAAGCTCCCACTTAGAGCGACTAACGCGCCCAGCGTGCACCACCCGGCAACGCGCTCCGAAGGTGTCAGGGGCTGACGGCTGAAGCCTCGGGCGTCCATCGACTCGGCGAGCGCCACGGCACGCTCCATCCCGGTTTCGAGGATCGGCACGACGAGTCGCACGAGCCGTCCGCGACGCACGACCCGGCCGCCCGTTCGAGCGCGGTCTGCCTCTCGCACGCCGTGGACAGCACCGAGGGTAGTCGGCACGAACGCGAGCGCGACGGTCATGATGAGGCCGAGTTCGTAGAACGCTCTCGGCGCGGCTCGGACGAGCTCGTAGTGCGACACAACGGCGTTGAACGCGCCAAAGACCGCCATGACACCGACGATGACCCACGCCTCCGCGGCAGCCTCCAGCACGATGGCGGTGCCGACGGGGCCGCCTACCTGGAAACCTCCGAGCAGGGTCGGAAGCGTGAATGTCGGCGTCGTGAATATGACGCTCCCGCTCCCGTGCACGGTCGCCGCCGTGAGGACGACCCGGAAAAGAGCAAAGAAGACGCCGAGGCCCAGAATGGCGGGGAAGGCTTGCGCCAGGGGTGAGTCCATGGCGTGGGCCTGCACGACGACGGCCGCGATCCCGACGA
>JAFASB010000403.1 GCA_019244985.1 Acidimicrobiia bacterium
ACGGCCTCAGGTTAGGGGGAGCGCCGTGCTGTCAGAACTGCGCGGGCTTTGTCCCCGGCCGCCCGGCGGTGAGCGTCCCCGGGCAAACGGGCCCGAGGGTGACGGTTCGGGCGGAGGCAGCGAGGGGCGCCCATTCCTGCGGGTTCAGCTCGATCGCGGTGGCGATCGGCCCGGGCGACTCGTGGAGAAGCGTCGTGTCGGGAGCCATCAGATTCGACCCGCGAATCTGACCGTCGCCCGCCAGCCACAGGATCGTCAATGGGAAATGGGTGTCCTTCATCCAGAACGCGCGGGGCGCCGTGCCCCCGAACAGGAACGCCATTCCCTCGTTCGGCGGCAGCGCCTGCCGGTTGGAGAGACCGGCGCCCTGTTGGGCGACGGTCGTGGCCAGCGTGAGGCAGAGCGACGTCGGCTGCCCGTTCACCACCAGACGGCGGCGCTGGGACCCGAGCGACGACACCGACGTTCCGGACTTGCCACAGGCACCGAAGGCGACGACGCACGTGAGCACGATCGCCGCTCGGCGTCTCATTACGAGTCCTCGGGAAGTCCCGGCACGCCCGCCTCCCGCTGCACGCCGAGCGTGTTCAGCGTGAAGGCGACCATGTGATAGTGCCCGACGAGCATGACCAGCTCGATCAACTGCCGCTCGTCGTAGCGCTCGCGCAGCGCGGCCCATGTGGTGTCTCCGATGCACGCGTCATCGTGGAGCTCGTCGGCGGCTCGGAGCAGCGTGCTTTCGAACGGGTCCCACCCCTCGGCACCGCCGCCCTCAACGACACGGGCGATCTCGTCGTCGGTCACGCCAGCAGCCCGGGCGATCAGCACGTGTTGGCCCCACTCGTACGCGGACCGGCACAGCCAGCCGGTGCGCAGGATGAGCAGCTCACGATCCCGCGGCGGCAGCTTGCCGCTGAGGAGCTTGCCGCCGAATGGAAGCCACTTCCTGAACAGGCCAGGATGGCGAACCAACGTGTCGAAGATGTTGGACGCGGGGCCGGTCACGCCGAGGTCCCCCAACAGCTCGCGCGTCTGCTCGTCCCGCTCCTCAGGGGTGATCGGGGGGATTCGCGGGGTGTCCGGTCTCGGTGCCATCGACGCGGGAAAGCTAGCTTTCCCGCCCGTGAGCGACCTGACGCCCGAGGAGCCGCACGAGGCCGGCGTGCCCGAGCGGCTCGCCGACCCGTCGCACGAGGAAGGCGCCAGGATCCTCGCCGACGAGGCGCGCGACACCCTGCGCGAGCAGGGATTCACCGACGAGCAGATCCGCGAGTGGGCGGAGACCTACATCGCCGAGGAGGGTTCCGGCGACGTCGACGCGTTCGTGGCGTGGATCGCCGCCCGGGAGCGCAGGAACGATTGACGCGGCAGCACCTCTCTGGGAGCTGACCGGCCGCCTACCCGCTGAGCTCGCCGTCGAGGACGAGCGCGGGAGGCTGACGTGGCAAGACCTCGACGAGCAGAGCAATGCCGTCGGCCACGGCGTCGAAGCGCTGGGCCTGGAACCGGGGGACCACGTCGCACTCGTCGTCGGCAACCGCACCGAGTTCGTCGAAGCAGTGATCGGTGTCCAGCGAGCGGGGATGGTGGTCACCCCGCTGAAGACGAGCTGGACGCCCGCCGAGGTCGGCCAGGTCCTCGACGACGCGCACAGCAGGCTCGTCATCACCGACCAGGACTCGGCCCGGCTCGCCGCCGAGGACAGAGACCTCCCCGTCGTCGACGTCGACGCCTTCGAGCCGTGGCTCGCGGTCCAGGAACGGGGCCCGCTCCCTGCCGGACGCTGCGGATGGCGCATGTCCTACACCTCGGGTACGACCGGCCGGCCGAAGGGCGTTGTCCATCCGTGGTCGGGCCAGTCGTCATTCTCTGACGCGTTCACGCGCAGCACGGGCTGGGCGGAGGCGGCGCGCCTTCCAGGCGACGGTCTCCACCTGATGGCCTCGCAGCTCTTCCACGGAGCGCCGCTGACCTTCGGCTTGGCGGCGATGGCGCGCGGCGCACCGATGCGGATCATGGCACGGTGGGACCCCGCCGACTTCCTGCGGGTGCTCGGCGAGGGCGTGGTGTCGACGACGTTGGTGCCGACGATGTTCCGCCACCTCCTCGCCCTGCCGTCCCGCGATCGGGAGCGAGCGCAGGCGGCGTCGTTGCGCACGGTACTTCACGGCGGCGAGCCGTGCCCGCCGGACCTCAAGCGCCGCATGGTCGACTGGCTCGGACCGGTCTTCGTCGAGTACTTCGGTTTCTCCGAGGGCGGCATGACGCTGGCGACTACCGAAGACTGGCTCGCCCGCCCGGGCACTGTCGGCCGCGCCCTTCCCCACCAAGAGATCGCAGTCCTCGGCGACGATGGGGTACCCCTCCCGCCCCGGACCGAAGGCACCGTGTACTTCCGCTTTCTGGACGGCACCCGGTTCTCGTACTTCGGCGACGCAGCCAAGACAGAGGCCGCCTACGGCCCGGACGGCGCGTTCACGGCGGGTGACATGGGCTGGATGGACGAGGACGGATACCTCTACATCTCCGGGCGCCGGGCCGAGGTCATCATCAGCGCCGGGGTCAACGTGTACCCCGCCGAAGTGGAAGCGGCGATTGACGGCGTCGAGGGGATCGCTGACGTCGCCGTCGTCGGCGGTCCCGACGACGAGCGCGGCGAGCAGGTGGTCGCGTTCGTGGTGGCCGCGCCGGGCGTCGCCAGCGAAGAGCTCGTCTCCGCTGTCGAAGCGGCCGCCGTCGAGCGCCTGGCTCCGTACAAGCGGCCCCGGCGCGTCGTCGTGTGCGAGTCGGTTCCGCGTGATCCCACGGGAAAGCTTCTGCGCGCGCGCCTGCGGGACCAGTTGTGGGGTGGCCGCACCGGGTTCGCGGCCAGCGGGACCTCCTAAGCCCCGTACGCCTCCCCCGCGTCGGAGACGCCGCCCAAAATGCGGCAGAATCGAGGGTCCCCTCCCGGAGAAGAGCCCTCCCACCATCGCTAGTTCCCCGCGCCCTATGGATGTCAACGAACAAGCACGAGTGCTCCGCAGCCGGTGGCGCATCATCACCGCTGTGGTCGTCGTGGGCTTGGCGGCCCTCGCCCTCTTGGGTCGCGGCCCGGGCAGCCACTACCGAGCCACGGCAACGCTCGTCTTCGACGAGACGGGCAGTCCACCGCGGGACCAGTTCGTCCAGGACCTGACGGCCGCGGCGGCGCTCGCCCGCACACCGCTCGTCAGCAATCGAGCCGTCGACCGCCTCAACGCCCTCAACTCGCCGGCGGATCTGGCCGACAAGATCACGGCGCGCGCCAACCCGGCGGACAACACGGTGGTTATCACGACGGTGCCGTATGCATCGGCGTCCACGGCGCGCACGCTCGCCGACGGGTACGCGACGGAGCTCGCCAACGCCCTGGGCGATCAGCAGAATTCGCTCTCCAAACGGTCGTCCGATGCGGTCACCGCCGACCAGGCGGCGCTCGGCGACCAGCTCAAGACCCTCGAGGGCAAGCTGGCTGCAGCCGCAAAAGCGCCCATCGACCAGCAGGAGATGCTGCGCGCCCAGCGCGACGCCGTCCTTCGCCACCTCCAGGACACCCTGGTCGCCAACCTGGCACTGCCACGGAGCCAGACACTCACACGCGTCGGAAACATCGCGACGACAAAGGTCAAGAAGGACGGGCTGGCGCCGACGACCGTGCCCGGATGGATGCTCGCGGCCGGCGTGTTGGCGATCCTCGGGTGTGCCATCGCTCTGGTCGTCGAACGGCTCGAAGGGCGACTGCACAGCCGGGCGGCCGTCGAGCGCGCCTTCGGCCTGCCGGTGCTCGCCGACGTCCCCGCCTTCGCCGGCAACGGCATCGTCGCCGCCACCGAGCCGCTCTCCGCCGCCGCCGACGCCTTCCGGGACGTCCGAACGTCCCTCGCGCGCCTCGGCCGCCAGCGGGGCCGCAACGGGACGGGGCGCGCCACACCGCTCGAGTTGACGTCGGCCGTCGTGACGTCGCCGACGGCGAGAGACGGCAAGACGACCACCGCCGTGAACCTCGCCGCCGTCGTCGCCGAGACCGGCAAGTCGGTCCTCGTGATCGACTGCGACATGCGGGCGCCCGATGCCCACGGTCGCTTCGGCGTCGACCCTGGCCCTGGACTGAGCGACGTGCTGCTCGGCGCGGCCACGATGGATCAAGTCGCGGTGGCTACGTCCGTGCCCGGAGTGCGGCTCGTCGGCGCCGGCCGGGCGACGCAGAACCCAGCGGCCCTCCTCGCCCGACAAGAAGACTTCGTCGCAAAGGCGCGGGCTCTCGCCGACTTCGTCATCCTCGACGCCCCACCGCTCTCGGTCCACGACACGTCCGAGCTGGTGTGGATGGTCGACGCCGTCGTCATCGCCTGCCGCACGGGTGTGACGAGGGTTGCGGCGGCCGAGCACGCCCAAGAGGTGCTCGAGGTCCTCGATGCACCACCGGCAGGCGTGGTGATGCTCACGTCGGTGGCGGCAGATGGCGCCGACGACGCGACCACCGACGAAGACGGTGGCCGCGAGCGCCGACCGGAAGCCTCGCCGCTCACTCCCGCTGCCTCCCAGGCACCGCCGACTCCCCCAACCGCGCCGCCCGCACCGGAGCCGGCCTCCTCGACCTCCGCGACCTCCTCGTCGCCGTCGCCGTTGCGCGCCAGCTCGGTCGGCGTCCTCACCCGCCCGGCTTCGACCCGCGTTCAGCCCCAACCGGCGGCCGAGCCCGAGGCGGCGGACTGGGCAACGCGTGTCGAGACCGAGGAAGCGGGCGCCGACAGCGACTCCATTCGGCGCCAGCTGGCGCTTCCCGCACGGCGTGTGGCCTCATGGGCGGGAACTGCAGCACTGATGGTCGTGATGTGGTTCGCCATCAGGCTGCTCCTCTTCCAGTCGTTCTTCATTCCGTCGCCATCGATGAGCCCCGCTCTCGTTCCTGGCGACAGGGTGCTGGTCAGCAAGCTCAGCTACCGGCTCCACAGCGTCCACCGGGGCGACATCGTCGTGTTCAAGCGGCCGCCGCGCCTGTCGGCCGCGTTGGCCGGGCCCGAGGTGAAGGACCTGGTGAAGCGGGTGATCGGCCTGCCCGGCGACACGGTTGAGGCGCGCGACGGACACGTGATCGTGGACGGCCGGGTCCTCAAGGAGCCGTACGTCCCCAAGGGAGCGGTCACCAGTGCTGTCCCCCCGACGTTGATTGCGCCCAACCAGTATTGGGTGATGGGCGACAACCGAAGCGTGTCCGAAGACAGCCGGTACTTCGGCTC
>JAFASB010000262.1 GCA_019244985.1 Acidimicrobiia bacterium
CGGCCGCAGAACCCGAACTCCTCGAGCTGGGCGAGGACGAACGGGGTGAAGTGGTCGTACAGCACGGCGGTCTTGATGTCGTCGGTCTTCAGCCCGGACTGGGCCCAGAGCTGGCGGGCGACGACCCCCATCTCCGGCAGACCCGTCATGTCGTCGCGGTAGTAGCTGGTCATCGACTCCTGGTCGCGCCCCGCGCCCTGGGCGGCGGCGGCGATGACGACGGGCGACTGCTTCAGGTCCCGCGCCCGCTCGACGGTCGTGATGACCTGGGCGACGGCGCCGTCGCTCTCCTGACAGCAGTCGAGCAGGTGCAGGGGCTCGACGATCCAGCGCGAGGCCTGGTGCTCCTCGAGCGTGATGGGCTGCTCGTAGAACCAGGCGTTGGGGTTGTTGGCCGCATGGCGCCGGTCAGCGACGGCAACGGCGCCGAAGTCGGCGCTGGTCGCCCCGAAGGCGTGCATGTAGCGGCGGGCGAACATGGCGACCCATTGGGCGGGGGTCAGCAGCCCGAACGGCACCAGCCAGCCGTAGTGGACGCCGTCGGCGTTCGGTATCGGCTGGCGGCGCTGCACGCCGGCTCCGAATCGGCTCCATGAGCGGCCGTTCAGCGCCCGGTAGGTGACGACCACTTCGGCCGCGCCCGTGGCGACAGCCATCGCCGCCGAGTGCACGGTGCCGCATGCTGCTCCCCCACCGTGGTGGATGCGCGTGAAGAACGTGAGGTCGCCGATGCCGACACTGCGGGCGACCTCGATCTCGTCGTTGCTATCCATCGTGAACGTCACCATGCCGTCGACGTCCGACGGCGCCAGCCCGGCGTCGTCGAGGGCTGCCTTCACGGCCTCGGTCGCCAGCCGCAGCTCCGTGCGCCCGGAGTCCTTGGAGAACTCGGTGGCACCGATGCCGGCGATGGCGGCCTTGCCGGCGAGCCCGCTGCCCTTCGCGCTCACGCCGGGAGCACCAATGAGACCGTGCCGACGACGTGGTCGCCCAGGCTGTTCTCACCCTTGATCTCGACCTCGACCAGACCGCCCTCGCCCTTGGACTTCACCCGACCGGTCATCAGCATGGTGTCGTCGGGATAGTTCGGAGCACCGAGGCGGATGGCGACCTTCTTCAGCACGGCGTCGGGGCCGGCCCAGTCGGTCACGAAGCGGCCGACCCACCCGTTGGTTGTGAGGATGTTCATGAAGATGTCCTTCGACCCACGCTCCTTGGCCAGCTCGGCGTCGTGGTGGACGTCCTGGTAGTCGCGCGAGGCGATGGCGCCTGCGACGATCGCGGTCCGCGTGATCGGGACGTCGAGGGGCGGAAGCTCGTCGCCCTCGCTCACCTCGGCGTATGTCAGCGAATTCACGCGGGCACCGCCGCGAACAGCGGGAGCGTGAGCTCGTCGTGCACCTTGACGAACTTCACCTCGACAGGCATGCCGATCTCGACGTCGTGCGGATCGATGTCCACCACGTTGGAGATCAGGCGCGTCCCCTCTTCGAGGGCGATCACCGCCACCACGTACGGATAGTCGAAGAACGGCACCTGCGGGTAGTGCGGGATGACGAAGCTGAAGACCTCACCCTTGCCGCTCGCCTCGACGGTGTCCCACTCGAGCGACTGGCAGTTCGGGCACATCGGCCGAGGCGGATGTCGCAGCTGGCCGCACGACGAGCACCGCTGGATCAGCAGCTCGCCGCGGTCGACGCCCTCCCAGAAGAAGGCGTTGTCCTGGTTGCGCGGCGGCGCGGGCCGCGGCGCCTTCGGCTCGGTCTTCTCGGGAGGCTTGAACTTGAGGATCCGGAACCGCATGGTGGCGACCAGGTCGCCGTTCTGGTCGCGGTACTCGGTGCGCGTGGTCACGAAGTGGCCGTCGCCGAGGCCGGTGTGCTTCTCGGGCGACACGTCCTCGATGACCTGCTCGGCCGTGAGGTCGTCGCCGAGGTGGAGGTAGCGCTCGTACTCCTGCTCGCAGTTGGTGGCGACGACCGACGTGAACCCCGCGGCGTCGAGGAGCCCCATGAGCTCGGCCTGCGCGCCGCCGCCCTCCGACGGCGGTGGGGCGAGCCCCCGCATCGTCCACGCCTGCAGCATGGTCGGCGGCGCCACGATCTCCTCGTGCACGGACGCGG
>JAFASB010000079.1 GCA_019244985.1 Acidimicrobiia bacterium
CGCCTCGACCGTGGCCGCGAGTCCGTGCTCTGGACGGCACGGCACTTCGGGGTTCACGACCGGACACGATGGCTGGATCGTGATGCGGCCGTAGATGCCCGGCACCGGATGGTTGATCGCCCCAACAGCGGCGCCGCCTACGACGACGGCGAGGGCGGTCACGCCGACGACTGCTGCCAATGCTCCACGAATTCCTCGCATGGGCCGCACACTACGGTCGCCGAGTGACCTACCGCCTCCTGGGTCCGGGCGGGCCCTATGACACCGAAAGGCCGGGGACGCTCGGTGGCCACTCCAAGCAGAAGGTGTATGGACGGCTCGACTGCCCGGTGGCGCTGTCGCTGATCCGGCGCGGGAGGTTCAAGACCGAGTACCGGGTGTTCTTCGCCGACGGGGACTCCGCTCGAGCCTGCGGCTACCGCCCGTGCGGCGCGTGCCTCCGGGAGGAGTACAACGCCTGGAAGGCGCCTCAGTCGGGTTCGACGTAAGCGGTCAGGCCGGCGGTGTTCTTCAGCAGCCGGTACGCGACTTCGAGGAGGAACCCTGCGGACAGGATGATGACCGTCAGCTCGACCGCTTGCGCGGCGGGCGGGAGGTGGATGGCGAAGAACGACCGGATGGGGGCGACGAACAGGGCGCCGGCCGCACCGGCGCACATCAAAGCCACGATGCCTCCCTTCGCCCGGTTGAACGGTCGGGACAGCAGGCTCAGGATCCAGATTCCGCACGCCAGCAGCACGATGAGCGCCATCGTGCGCCGCTCGTACAGCGAGAGCCCGACATCGTCGGCGACGAAGTAGGCGATGAGCGTCGCCCCGCCCGCGATGAGCCCGCACGGCACCGAGAAGCGCAAGACACGGTCGACGAACCCCGGGCGGAACGGGGTGACGTTTGGCAGCAGCGACAACAGGAACGCGGGCGTTCCGATGCTGAAGTAGCTGACGATCGTCAGGTGGCGCGGGAGCAGGGGATAGGCGGCGCCGGTGATCCCGATGACGACCGCCATCAGCGTGGCGTACGCCGTCTTCGTCAGGAACAGGTTGGCGGCGCGCTCGGTGTTGGCGATGACGCGCCTGCCCTCGGCGATCACGGGCGGCATCGCCGCGAAGGAGTTGTCGAGGAGCACGAGCTCGGCCACCGCTTTGGTCGCGGCGCTGCCGGCGCCCATCGCCACGCCGACGTCGGCATCCTTCAGGGCCAGCACGTCGTTGACGCCGTCGCCGGTCATGGCAACGGTGTGTCCGGCCCGCTGCAGACCGGCGACCATGGCCCGCTTCTGGCGGGGCGTCACCCGTCCGAAAACCGAACGCTCGAGGATCAGCCCGGCCAGCTCCTCGTCGGCGACGCCCCGCACGTCGACGGGGTCCTCGGCCCCCTCGACGCCGACGCTCGATGCGATGGCACCGACGGTCGTGGCGCTGTCGCCGGAGATCACCTTCACCTTGACGCCCTGTTCGGCGAAGTAGGCCAGGGTGTCGGCGGCGTCGGAGCGGACCTCGTCTGACAGTCGGACGACGGCGACCGGGCGGAGGTCCGCGGGCGCGTCCGCCGCGGGGTCGAGCGTGGCGGGATCGCCGAGCTCACCAGTCGTCGTGGCGAGAAGCACGACGCGGTGGCCGCGCGATGCCTCCTCCTCGACCCGGCGACGGACGTCGTCGGCGGACCTGGCGTCCGACGCAGCCAGCAGGATCTCCGGCGCCCCGAGCACCCACGTACCGTTCGAACCGAAGTCGGCCGCGCTCCACTTGCGTGCCGACGAGAACGGGACGGCATGGGAGACGGCCCACCCTTCCGGGGCCGACCACTGTCCACCGATCGCAGCCAGCGTCGCGTTGGGCCGGTCCTCGGCCGCAGCGAGGGCACCCAGCACCGCGGCGACGGACTCATCGCTGCTGTCGTCGGCGACGAGCTCGAAGTGGTCGGCCACGATGCCACCGGTGGTGAGGGTGCCGGTCTTGTCGACACAGAGGACGTCGACGCGCGCCAGGCCCTCGACGGCCGGGAGCTCTCGCACCAGCACGCGCTGCCTGGCCAGGTGGGCCACGGCGAGGGCGAACGTGATGCTGGTGAGCAGCACCAGGCCTTCGGGGATCATCGCGCCGACGCCCGCCACGCAGCTGCGCACGGCGTCGGGCAGGTCGGAGTGGCCTACGACCTGGCTCGTGATCAGCAGCGCGGCGACGGGGATGATCAGCCACTGGACGATCTGCAGGATGCGGTTGATGCCATCGCGCAGCTCGGAGCTGGCCAGCTTGAACTGTCGGGCTTCTGACGCCAGGCGGTTGGCGTAGGAGTCCGCGCCCACCTTGGCGACGCGATACGCACCGGTCCCCGAGCTGACGAAGCTTCCCGACAGCAGCTCGCTGCCGGCCTCCTTGGGCTGGGGCTCCGCTTCACCGGTGAGGAGCGACTCGTTCACCTCGAGGAATCCTTCGAGAGCGATTCCGTCGAGCGGCACCTGGTCGCCGGGTCCAAGCTCGACCACGTCGTCGACGACCAGGTCATCGTCGGTGAGCTCGACGATTTCGCCGTCGCGGCGGACGCGGACGTGCGGCGCGGCGAGCACGGCGAGGCGGTCGAGCGTCCGCTTCGTGCGGATCTCCTGGACGACGCCGATCAGCGTGTTCAGCACGAGCACGAAACCGAACAGGGCGTCCTGGGGCGGGCCCACGATGACGATGGCCGCGAACAGCGTGCCGAGGATGGCGTTGAACCGGGTGAGGACGTTGGCCCGAAGGATCTCGGCGATCGACCGCGACGCGGGCAGGCGTTTGTCGTTGCCCTGTCCCCGCGCGCGCCGCTCGTCGACCTCCACTGCTGTGAGCCCTCGCAGGTCCCGATCGGTGACCGCCACGGCATTCATCATGACGGCCCGCGGCGGACGGTCAGGACTTGGCGAACTGACCGGGACTGCGCCCGGATCCCGGCGGGCCTGCGAACGCTTGCGCGATCGACAGCCACTCCGTGGCCACGGGACCGACGAACTCGAGGTCGAGGTCGTCGAGGTGACGTCGCTGGGTCACGGCGAGACAGAAGTCGAGGGCCGGACCGCGCACCTGGTCGGCGGCCTCTTCGGGTCCGAAGGCCCAGATGTCGCCGCTCGGCGCCTCCAACTCGACGCGTACGGGCGAGACGGGGACGGCCAGTCCGCGCGCCTGGTAGCTGTTGGGCAGGGCCCGGGCGCCGATGAAAGCGACATGCCGTAGGCGGTCGGTCGGCCCGCGTCGGCGGCCCAGGGCATCGGCCACGTCCTGGCCGTGGGCCCATGTCTCCATGATGCGGGCGGTGATCGACGAGGCGGCGCTCATGTCGGGGCCGTACCAAGGCACGCGGCGCGACGGGTCGGTGTGGCGGGCCAATTCGAGCAAGGCGCCTCGAGCCTGCCCGAACCACTTGAGCGTCTCCGACCCGTCGAATCGCCGGCTCTCCGCCGCCATCCGGTCGGGAAAGTCGGGTTCAGAGAGCGCCGCGTCGCGTTGGGCGACGAAGGCGGCCGCATCCCTCATCGACTCGTGCGCTCGCTCGTCGAAATAGGCGAGGTGGCCGACCTGGTCCTTGACGTCCCACCCCTCCGCCGGCGTCGGCGTCGCCCACCCGGCCTCGTCCAGGTCGGCCACGAGCGTCTCGAGGTCGGCCGTCTCCGCCACGAGGTCGTCGCACAGCTGGCCCATGTCGGTTGGCACAGCGACATCATTGCTCGTTTGCGGCGGCACCGGGACGGGGAAGTTAGGAGGCCGCGCGACACTCGCCCATGTCCCTTTTCGACCTCCCCCCCGATATCACCAAGCTCGAGGACTCCGACGACGCGATCGTCGTCGTTCAGGGCGAGGGCGCAGTCGTGCTCATGACAAAGGCGGCCGAGGAGCTGCTCGGCGTGTCGTCGGAGGACATGGTCGGCGAGTTCATCGAGATGCTCGTCCCCGAGAAGAAGCGCTGGGGCCACCAGGCCTACCGCCGCGGCTACCAGGTCGAACCGGCCGACCGGGAGATGGACCCTGGGCTGTATCCCGAGGCGGAGCGACCCGACGGCACGCTGGTGCCGATCGCCGTGCGCCTCGAGCCGATCCGCGTCGACGGCGAGCTGTACGTCGCCGCCCACGTGGAAGAACGCGAGCGACAGCCCGAAGAGCTGGAGGCAGCCGCCGAAGAGGCGTAGATGGGAGAATGCGGCGGTGGCTGGGGGAATCGTCACATTGCTGTTCACCGATGTCGTGGCGTCGACCGATCTGCTCGACCGCCTCGGTGACCAGGGCTACGACGCGCTGAGGCGCGCCCACTTCGGGATCCTGCGCGAGGCGGTCACCCAGCGCGGCGGCACCGAGGTCAAGAACCTGGGCGACGGACTGATGATCGTGTTCGCCACGCCGTCACGCGCCGTCGATTGCGCTGTCGCCATCCAGCAGGGTGTCGAGCGCCACAACCGGGCGCAGCCCGACTCGCAGCGCATCGAGGTTCGCGTCGCCCTCCACGCCGGCGAGCCGATTCAGGAGGAGGCCGACTACTTCGGCCGACCCGTCGTCATCGCCAAGCGGCTTTGCGATCGGGCCGCCGCCGGCCAGATCCTGGCGTCGACGATCGTGCGTGACCTTGTCGGCGACCGTCGCGACCTCTCTTTCCGCGACGTCGGCCCATTGCAGCTCAAGGGACTGAGCGATCCTGTCGCCACCGTCGAGGTGGGATGGGCGCCCGTCCCAGAGCGCGTTTCGACGTTTGCGACCGCGCGCTACCAGTCCCCGTTCGTCGGCCGCGAGTCCGAGCTCGAGCGGCTCACCGATGCGCTGCAGCGCGCGGCCTCGGGTGAGCGCCAGGTCGTGCTTGTCGGAGGCGAGGCCGGCGTCGGCAAGACCCGGCTGGCGGCGGAGTTCAGTCGCCTCGCGGTCGAGGAGGGCGCGCTGTTGTTGTACGGGCGCTGTTTCCCGGACCCGCTGGTCGCCTATGAGCCCTTCGTCGAGGCCTTCGATGCCGACGGCGTCCCGACGTTCGACGAGCTTCGGGCCCGGGCCAGCCTCGTGCGCGGCCGGCGCCCCGATCGCGGCCTCGAGTCCGAGGAGTTCAGTGAGCGCTACTGGCTCTTCGAAGAGGTCGTCGCCGCCCTGGCGACGGCGAGTGCCGTCCGGCCCGTCGTCCTGATCGTCGATGATCTGCACTGGGCGGACCGACCGACGCTGCTTCTGTTCCGCCACCTCGGGCGCTCGCTGGGCGGGCCGCGGCTCGTCCTGCTCGGCTCCTTCCGCGAAGGAGACCCGGCGTTCGACGTGTCGCGCCGCGGCGTGCTCGCCGATCTGCATCGCGAGGGCGGCGTGCAACGCATGGCGCTCGAGGGCCTGGAGGAGGAGGCCGCGGTGCGTCTGGTCGCCGAGCGCGAAGACGCGAATGGCGACACCGACGTGTTGGCCCGTTCGCTGTTCCGACACACCGAGGGCAACCCGTTCTTCATCGAGGAACTCCTTCACCATTTCGACGACATCGGGCTCTCGGCTCGGCTGCGAACGGCGGACGATCCTTTCCGGGAGCTCGCCGTCCCCGACGGCGTGAAGGAGGTGGTTCGGAGCCGCCTTTCGCACCTCGACGACCTGACGTGGCGCGTCCTCACGGCCGGTGCCGTGCTCGGGCACTCGTTCACGATCGCAACGGTGGCGGCGACGTCGGGACTCGACGAGGACGACGTCGTCGAAGCGTTGGAGCACGCCATCACGGCCCGTGTCCTCGTCGAGGACAAGGCGCAGCCCGAGACCGTCAGCTTCACGCATGCACTCGTACGGGAGACGCTGTACCAGGACATGAGCTCCGCGCGTCGCGTGCGGATGCACGAGCGTGCCGCGGAGGCCCTCGAGCGGCGGGCCACGGGCGAGCAGTTCGTGGAGCTCGCCCACCACTTCCTCATGGCCGCGGGCCCGGGAAAGGGGGAGAAGGCCGTCGTGTACGGGATCCAGGCTGCCGAGTGGGCGCAGGGCCAGCTGGCGTACGAGAGCGCGGTCGAGCTGTATGAGCGGGTCCTCGAGATTCTCGAGCCTGCCGGCGCCGGACTGCGCGATCGATGCGAGCTGCTCCTCAAGCTCGGCAACGCCCGCCATCAGGGCGGGGACCACCCTGGCGCCCGTGTCGCCTATCAGGCGGCGGCCGGGATCGCCCGCCGTGAGGGGTGGGCGGTCGAGCTGGCCGAGGCCGCGGCCGGCTTCGCAGATTGGCGCGGCTTCTTCACCGATCCGGGCCCGGCGCGCGACCTGTTGGAGGAAGCGGCCGCCCTTCTGCCGACGACCAACGACCGGCTCCGCGCCCAGGTCCTCGCCGAGCTCGCCTACGAGTGCTCGATGTCGGGCCTGCCCGCACGCGGCGAGCGCCTGAGCCGGGATGCGGTGGCTGCCGCGCGCCAGGCCGGCGACGGCGACCTGCTGGCGCGCGCCCTGCGGAGCCGGCACCTGGCGCTGATGCCGGCCGTCGATCTCACCGAGCGCAACGCCATCGTCGACGAGATCCTCGAGCTGGCGGGCCAGAGCGGCGACCGAGTGTCAGCGTTCTTCGGCCGTGTCGACCGCATCATCGACCGCTTGGAGGTCGGTGACGTCGCCGGCGCCGACGACGACATCGCCCGGTGCGCAGAGCTCGCCGAAGAGCTGCGCGCCAACCTTCCGCGCTGGTACACGACGGCGTGGAGCGTGATGCGAGCGTTGCTCGACGGCCGATTCGACGATGCGGAGCGCTTCGGCGCCGACGCCCTCGGCCTTGGCCGCCGGCTCGCCGTCGGCGGCGCCCTGGAGGCGTACGGGAACTGGGTGTTCTATCTGCGCCGGGAACAGGGCCGGCTCGACGAGCTCGAGGAGGTCTCGGCCGCGCTGGTCGACCGCCATCCGTCGTTCCCCGGGTTCCGCGCCGGCCTCGTCTTCCTCTACGCGACGCTCGGTCGCCAGGCCGAGGCAGATGCGCACCTCGATCGCCTCGACGACCTGCTCTTCGAGCC